>JASHSE010000659.1 GCA_030036975.1 Xanthobacteraceae bacterium
CGAACGAGTTGGCCGCCTGGCAGTGCGGGCAATTGGCCGGATGCGGCATGGCGAAGCCGCAATGGTGGCAGACGAGCTGGCGGCGGAAGCGATGATCGACCAGCCAGGCGTCGCAGTTCCGGCAGGCGAAGCGGAAGCCGCAGGCACGGCACAAGGTCAGCGGCGCGTAGCCGCGGCGGTTGAGAAACAACAATGCCTGCTCGCCCCGCTCCAGCGCGGTTTTGACCGCGCCGGCCAGCACCGGCGAGATGAAATGGCGCGGCGGCGGCGGATCGCGGCGCAGGTCGATCGGCTCGATGGCGGGCAGGCGCGCCCCGCCGAAGCGCTCGGGCAGAGCGAGGCGCACGTAGCGGCCGCGCCGCGCGTTGACTTCGGTCTCGAGCGACGGCGTCGCCGACGCCAGCACCACCGGAATGCGCGCGATATGGCCGCGCACCACCGCCATGTCGCGGGCGTGATAGCGCACGCCGTCCTCCTGCTTGTAGGCCGGATCGTGCTCCTCATCGACCACGATCAGGCCGAGGTCGGCGTAGGGCAGAAACAGCGCCGAGCGCGCGCCGACCACGACGGAAACGTCACCGTCGGCGACCGCGCGCCAGGTGCGGGCGCGCCGCCGCGGCGACAGATCCGAATGCCATTCCGCCGGACGGGTGCCGAAGCGCGCAGCGAAGCGGTCCAGAAACTGCGCGGTCAGCGCAATCTCCGGCATCAGGATCAGACTCTGCCGGCCGCTGCGGATCGCGTCCGCTACGGCTTCGAAATAGACTTCGGTCTTGCCCGAGCCGGTGACGCCGTCGAGCAGCGTCACCGCATAGCCGCCCTTGGCGATGGCGGCTTTGAGCGCGTCGGCCGCGGCGCTCTGCGCGGCGCTGAAATCGGGACGCTTGAAATCCGGATCGGGATTTTGCGCCACCGGCTCCGGCGGCAGCACCACGGTTTCCAGCGTGCCTTCGTCGATCAGGCCATCGATGACGCCGGTCGTGACGCCGGCTTCGCGCGCCGCTTCGGTTTTGCCGCGCACCATGCCGTCGGCAAGGAGTTGGAGTACGCGGGACCGCGCGCCGGTCATGCGCTGCGGCGGGTTTTTTCCGGCGACCCGCACACCGACGCGCTCGCGTTCGGCGCCCAAATGCTCGCCCATGCGCAGGCACATGCGCAGCACCATGCCGCGCGAGCTCAAGGTGTAATTCGCCACCCAGTCGACCAGGCTGCGCAGTTCGCCTTGCAGCGGCGGCGCGTCGAGTTTGTGTTCGACGTCCTTGAGCCGGTTGTCGAGCCGCGGATTGGGTTTGGGATTGTCGGCCCAGATGACCGCGGTGGCCGCGCGCGCGCCGAGCGGCACCGACACGATATCGCCCGGCGCCAGATCAAGTTTGTCCGGCACCCGATATGAATATTCGCGGTCGAGAGCGACCGGGACAAGAACATCGACAATGCGCCTGACCATGGCCGATTGTGTGCCGATTCCCGGCGGTTAAGAAAGAGTAAAGCGCGGCCGTGCATGCTCCGCTCATTCCCGCGAAAGCGGGAATCCAGCAAACTGGGTCTCCGCTTGCGCGGGGACGAGCGGCAATGCATTCCACTGACGGAGCACATCGCATCGCGCCCGGCGTCGCCACCCAGGTCGAGGGCTGGCTTACCTATCTCACCGCCGAACGGCGCATGGCGGCGAAAACCGTCGAGGCCTATCGGCGCGACGTTCTGCAATTCCTGGCGTTCTTGGCCGAGCATCGCGGCGGCGCGCCGTCGTTGAAGGAGTTCGCCGCGCTGACGCCCACGGACGTGCGCGCCTTCATGGCGGCACGGCGGGCGCAGGGCATCGGCAGCCGCTCGCTGATGCGCATGCTCGCCGGCACACGCGCCTTCGCCCGCTATCTGGAGCGCGGCGGCAAGGGCCATGTCGGCGCGCTGTCCGCGGTGCGGGGGCCGAAGATCGCAAAAAACTTGCCGCGGCCGCTGTCCGTCGCTGCCGCGCGGCGCATGGCCGACCCCGACGTGCCGGCCGGCGACGGCCACGCGCCGTGGCTCCACGCCCGCGATGCCGCGGTGCTTGGCCTGCTCTATGGCGGCGGCTTGCGGATTTCCGAAGCGCTCGGTCTCAAACGCGGCGCTATCGGGACTGGCGACGCTGTCACCGTCACCGGCAAGGGCGGCAAGCAGCGCATGGTGCCGCTGTTGCCGCAGGTCAAAAAACTCATCGCCGATTATCTGGCGCTGTGCCCCTACGATATGCCGGATGACGGCCCGTTGTTCGTCGGCGCCAAGGGCGGAGCCTTGTCGCCGCGCCTCATTCAGCTCGCCATGGCGCGGCTGCGCGGCGCGCTCGGCCTTCCGGAAACCGCAACGCCGCATGCGCTGCGCCACTCTTTTGCCACCCATCTGCTCGCCCGCGGCGGCGACCTGCGCTCGATCCAGGAATTGCTCGGCCATGCTTCGCTGTCGACCACGCAGATTTATACTGCGGTCGACGCCGAACGGCTGATCGAGGCGTACCGCAGCGCGCACCCGCGCGCTTAAGAAAATTTCGTGTTATTGGTCGCCTCGTGATTGGGCATCGGCGGGTTACCCTGCCGGAAATTAGGAGGGGCGATCACATGCCGGAAGCTAACGAACACCTGGAACATGCCGAGCACGCGCAGCACGCGGAAAACAAGAGGATCGCACTCTTGATCGCGGTGCTGGCGCTGTTTCTCTCGTTCTCGGAAACGCTGGGCAAGAGCGCGCAGACCGCGGCGATCGACGCCAACGTGCGGTCGGCCGACACCTGGGCGTTCTTCCAGGCCAAGGACATCCGCAAGACCACGCTGCTCACCGCCGCCGACCAGACCAACCTGCTGGCCGCTGGCGTGACCGATGCCGCAGCCAAGGCGGCCATCGCCAAGCAGATCGAAGCATGGCGGGCGACCGCGGCGCGCTATGAATCGGATCCGAAGACCGGCAGCGGCCGCAAGGAGCTGCAGCCCAAGGCCGAAAAGGAAGAGGCGCGGCACGACCTCGCCATGGCGCGATATCACCACTATGAGCTCGCCTCCGCCGCCTTTCAGATCGGCATCGTGCTCGCTTCGGCGACGGTGATCACCGGCATGATGGCGCTGGCCTGGCTCGCCGGCCTGCTCGGCATCGCCGGGTTGTTTCTCACCGCGCTCGGCTTCTACGCGCCGCACCTGCTGCCGTTTTTGTGAACGGGGCGGGCACGGCAATCAAAAGCAAGTCGCGTCGAGACTCTCAGCGGCGAGCGCTTCGCGCCGTTGTTCTTCTCGATCAGAGAAAGCCGCCGATCGCAATGCGACCAAAATGTGGGTTCAGCACCCGCTCACGCCGCCGGCGGCGGCAAACCGGCCTGCATGCAGGCCGCGCGCAGCGTATTGACGAGCAGGCAAACGATCGTCATCGGCCCGACCCCGCCGGGCACCGGCGTAATGGCGCCGGCGACCTCGACGGCCTCGGAAAATTTCACGTCACCGACGATGCGCGATTTGCCGTCCACGGTCACGCGGTCGATGCCGATGTCGATGACGGTGGCGCCCGGCTTGATCCAGTCGCCGCGGATGAACTCGGCACAGCCGATGGCGACGCACAGCAGTTCGGCGCGCCGGCAGAGTTCCGGCAGGTGGCGCGTGAAGGTGTGCGCCACGGTGACGGTGGCGTTCTCGTTGAGCAGAACGTGCGAGAGCGGACTGCCGACGATATGCGAGCGTCCGATCATCAGCGCTTCGATCCCGGCCAGCGAATCGTGCACGGTCCTGATCAGCTTGAGGCAGGCGATCGGCGTGCACGGCACCAGCGCCGGCAAGCCCGACATCAGCCGTCCGGCATTGAGCGGATGAAAGCCGTCGACATCCTTATGCGGATCGATGCTGGCGAGAATGTGCGAGGTGTCGATCTGCGGCGGCAACGGCAGCTGTACCAGGATGCCGTTCACGGCAGGATCGCAATTGAGTTTCTTGATGAGAGCGAGCAGCTCGGCCTCACTGGTCGCCGCCGGAAGCGTAAAATCGAACGGCCGCATTCCGACTTCGACCAACGCCCGCGATTTGCTCGCGACGTAGCTCTTGCTCGCCGCATTGTCGCCGACCAGAACGACGGCGAGCCCCGGCTGCAGGCCGTGCGCGGCGACAAGCTGCCGCGTTTCCGCGGCCACCGCGTCGCGCAGCTCCGTTGCCAGCGCTTTGCCGTCGATGATCCGCGCGCTCATGAACTCCGCTTCTCGGCCGCGCCGATACAGCGGGTCAGCGCCGCGATCAGATTTGTTGCATCGCCGGTGATGCGCACCCGTTTCACGCGTGCGGTCGCGCCGGCTACCAGCGTAGCCCGACGCGGCGCTGCGCCGACGGCCCGGGCCAGGAGTCGGCACAGCGCTGCATTGGCCTCGCCCTCCCACGCCGGCGCGCGCACCCGCGCCTTGAGCACGGTGCGGCCATCGGCGCGGAGCTCAAGCCCCTCGACGGCATCGCGGCCGCCGCGCGGCGTCAGGCGAACGTCAACCAGAATACCGCCCGGCACTGCGGTCCATGCTGTGCCAGGCACGACATCAGTAGACGTTGGGCAGAATGTAGAGTTCAATGACATAGCGAATGAACACGATGATCAGAAAAAGAACGACGGGCGAAATGTCGATGCCGCCCAGGTTCGGCAGTCTTTTGCGGATCGGACGCAATACCGGATCGGTGACGCGGTAGAGAAAATCCCCGATCACCGCGACGCCGTGATTGCGCGTGTTCACCACGTTGAACGCCACCAGCCAGGAGAAGATCGCCATGGCGATCACTACCCAGACGTAGAGCTCAAGAGCAAGGTCGATGACGAGAAACAGTGCGCGCATGATGAGGATTCGCGTGAAGAGGTGCCGGAACCTAGCGATTTGTCGCGGCACAAACAAGAAGATGCGTCATTGCGGCCGATCCTTGACACGCTCAGGGGCCGAACCCTAAATGATCGCAATAATTTGCCAAAAGTCCGGCAGACCCCGATCCCGCCTCTCCCTCAAGCGGATCGTCATGTTGGGGAGGCCACAAGGGGCCGTAGCTCAGTTGGGAGAGCGCCGCAATCGCACTGCGGAGGTCAGGGGTTCAAATCCCCTCGGCTCCACCAGCCTTCGCTCGCGCGCTACGGCTTGGCAGGCCAGCTTTGGGGCGCCGCGCCGGCCAGGGCGCGGCAGGTCCATCGCTGTCAGGGCGCCGCACGTTTCCCGCAATGGATGACGCATATGTGGCGACGCCGCTGTTGCGGCAGGGGCCGTTCGTACGCTTCCTCTACGTGCGCATTGCCGCGTCGGTGGCGCTGCAGATGCAGGGGCTCGCGGTCGGCTGGCAGATGTACGTGCTGACCGGCAGCTCGTTCGCTCTCGGCCTGGTCGGCCTCGTTCAGTTCATTCCCAGCCTCGGTCTTTTTCTCGTCACCGGCCAGGCCGCCGACCGTTTCGACCGCCGCATCGTCGCCGCGTCGGCGCAGACCGTCGAGGCGCTGGCTGTGGCCGTGCTGGCGGCGACCACCGCGAGCGGGCTGCTGACGCCCGGCCTTTTGCTGGCGATGGCGTTCATCATCGGCGGCGGCCGCGCCTTCGAACAGCCGAGCCTGCAGTCGGTGCTGCCCAACATCGTGCCCGCGCCGGTTTTGCCGCGCGCCATTGCGGCGGCGAATTCGGCAGCGCAGACCGCCGTCGTCGCCGGTCCGGCGCTCGGCGGCGTGCTGCTGGTGGTGAGTCCGAGCCTGACGTTTGCGATTTGCGCCGTGCTCTGGCTGTCTGCCGCCGCGATCATGCTGGGCGTAGCCATGAAGCAAACATTCGCCGGGCGCGAGCCGATGGATCTGAAGACGCTGTTCTCAGGCTTCGTGTTCATCGCCCGCAACACGGCGGTGCTCGGCGCCATCACGCTCGACCTGTTCGCGGTGCTGCTCGGCAGCACGACGGCGCTGCTGCCGGTGTTCGCCAGCGACATTTTTCCGACCGGCCCGCTCGGCTTCGGCGCCTTGCGCGCCGCGCCCGCGGCGGGCGCCATCGTCGCCGCGCTGCTCCTGACGCGGCGGCCGATCGTACGACGGATCGGGCATGCGATGTTCGGCGCAGTCGCGGTCTACGGCGCCGCAACGGTGCTGTTCGCGCTGTCGCCGAATTTCGCACTGGCGACGGTCGCGCTGGTCGTCGTCGGCGCCGCCGACCTGGTCAGCGTGGTGATCCGGCAAAGCCTGGTGCAGCTCCACACCCCGGACGCAATGCGCGGCCGGGTGTTTGCCGTCAATTCGATGTTTACCGCGACGTCAAATCAGCTCGGCACGTTTCGCGCGGGCACCGCCGCGGCGCTCCTTGGCACCGTGCCGACCGTTCTGCTCGGCGGCCTGAGCACGCTCGCGGTGGTGCTGATCGGTGCGGCAATTTTCCGTGATTTGTTCCATACCGACCGCTATGAACCGCGCCAAGTAAAGGTCTAAACTAAGGTCTCAGTGGAGGTCCGAGGCCGGACGTTCGGGCCTTGCGGCTGCATCATATTGCGGACGCATCATATTGCGGACACGATGCCGCCGTTCATAGCCGCCGACATGGCGAGGACGGTATGTCACCTGCACGCCCAACGCACTGGCTGTTGCTCTGGCTCGCGCTTGCCGCGAGCCCGGCTGCGGCTTGGGCCGACGCACCATGTGGCGGCGACTTCGATGCCTGGCTCGCCGGCGTCAAGCAGGAGGCGGCAAGCCAAGGCATTTCCGGCGCCACCATCCAGTCCGCTCTCGGCGGCGTCAGCTACGATCGCAGCATCATCGCGCGCGACCACGCCCAGGGCGTCTTCCGCCAGAGCTTTGACCAATTTGCCGGGCGCATGGTGCCGCCGCGCTTGGCGCGCGGCCGGCGCATGATGCAGCAATATGGGCCGCTGCTCGCCCGCATCGAGCGCCAGTTCGGCGTGCCCGGCGGGGTGATCGTCGCGATCTGGGGACTGGAGACCGATTTCGGCGCCGACAACGGCCGCTTCGCCACCATCCGCGCGCTTGCCACACTGGCTTACGACTGCCGCCGCGCCGAAAAATTTCGCGGCGAATTGTTGGCGGCGCTGCGCATCGTGCAACGCGGCGACATGACGGCGGCGCAGATGCACGGCGCCTGGGCCGGCGAGATCGGCCAGACGCAGTTTTTGCCGTCGTCCTATCTGAAATTCGCGGTCGATTACGACGGCAACGGCCGCCGCGACCTTATTCACAGCGTGCCCGACGTGCTCGCCTCGACGGCGAATTATCTGAAAGGCTACGGCTGGCAGCGCGGCCAGCCCTGGGGCGAGGGCACCGCCAACTTCCAGGTTCTGCTGCAGTGGAACGCGTCGGAGGTCTACACTAAGACCGTGGCTTATTTCGCCGAACAGCTCGCCGCGGGCGGCGCGGGCAATTAAGCGCGCGGATCAGCAAACAGCAGCTGAACCAATCGCGGTTCGAACGTCGCTGCCGTCGCCCGCCAGCCATCGCTGCAAAAACAAATTGAGCCACGCCCGCGCGCTGTAATCGTAGACCTCGCGGTCGGCGAAGTGCGTCTCGCGCGGCTTGGCGCCGGGTAAGAGCATGCGGTCGTGGTTGCGCGTGGTCCATCCGTGGATCATGGCGTGGGTCACGTCGGGATGAAATTGCAGCGCGAAGGCGCGATCGTAACGGAACGCCTGCACCTCGAAGGTATTGCCCGCGGCCAACAG
>JASHSE010000010.1 GCA_030036975.1 Xanthobacteraceae bacterium
CCGGTTGGCCGGGGCGTGCTCGCATGCCTAGTCTTACTGCGTCAAAAGTTCGGATTGCCCATCAAGATGCTGCCGCAAACGCGGCGCTGATCGACGTGCCCTCTCCCCTTGCGGGAGAGGGCGACGCAAGCCGCGCAACAAACTCGGCTCGGTGAGGGGTTGCGGCCGCGAACCCTCACCCATTTGTGTTGTTGAACCGCCGAGTCGCCCTCTCCCGCAAGGGGAGAGGGCGCTATAACGCGCGCCGCGCTTTCTGACGCAGTAAGACTAGCCGGTCATCGCGCGCAGCCTTTGGCGGGGCATTTCGACCGGAACGGCGGCTTGTGCCGAGCGCCCAAGCGCAACATAGCGGAAATCGGCCCGCTTCATGTGCTCGATGTCATAAATGTTGCGCAGATCGACGATCAGCGGCTGCGCCATCGCTCGCCTCAGGCGATTAAGGTCGAGCGTGCGGAATTGCTGCCATTCGGTCGCTATGACCAGCGCGTCGGCGCCCTCGGCGGCGGCGTAGGCGCTGTTGCAATAGTCGACTGCTGGCAGCGAGAGCTTGGCCTGCTCCATACCGGCCGGATCGTAAGCGCGCACCGTGGCGCCGCGATCCTGCAGGCCCGCGATCAACGCGATCGATGGCGAATCGCGGGTGTCGTCGGTATCCGCCTTGAACGTCAGACCGAGCACGCCGATGGTCCTGCCGCGGACCGCACCGCCGAGCGCCGCGGCGACCTTGCCCGCCATGGCATGCTTGCGCGCCTCATTCACGGCACACACCGTCTCGATCAGGCGCAGCTGCATGCCGTAATCATGCGCGGTCTTGATCAGCGCCAGGCCGTCCTTGGGCAGGCAGGAGCCGCCGATACCGGGACCGGCGCGCAGGAATTTCGCACCGATGCGCTCATCGAGGCCGATGCCGCGGGCAACATCCTCGACATCGCCGCCGACACACTCGCATAGGTCGGCTATTTCGTTGATGAAGCTGATTTTGGTGGCGAGGAACGCGTTGGCCGCATACTTGATCAGCTCCGCGGTGCGGCGGCCGACATAGACGAACGGCGCCGCGTCGAGGAGCGGCCGATAGATATCGGCGAGCACGGCGCGGGCGCGCGCGTCGTCGGTGCCGATGACGACCCGGTCGGGCTCTTTGAAATCCTTGATCGCCGTGCCTTCGCGGAGAAATTCCGGATTGGACACCACGGCAATAGCGGCGTTGGGCCGGCGCTGGCGAACAATGCGCTCGATCTCGTCGCCGGTGCCGACCGGAACGGTGGATTTGGTGACCAGAATCGTCGCTTCGGCGAGCAGCGGCGCAATGTCTTTGACCGCGTCAAAAACGAAGCTCAGATCGGCATGGCCGTCGCCGCGCCGCGCCGGGGTGCCGACCGCGATGAAGACCGCATCCGCGCCGGAAAGTGCGGCCGTATCCGCCGCGAAGGCGAGCCGGCCGTGGCGGACGTTCGCCTCCACAAGAGCGTCGAGGCCGGGCTCGAAAATCGGAATTTCCCCTCGCTTGAGGGCGTCGACGCGGCTTCTATCCTTGTCGATACAAGTTACGTGATGGCCGAAGTCGGCAAGACAGACCCCGGACACAAGCCCCACATACCCGGCGCCAATCACGGCCACGCGCATCCTGGTGTCGCCGCGGCGAAGAGCTGGGCCGTTCTGCGGAAGCGCTTTTGCGGGATCGCGCCACATTGATCAGGTCCTCTTGCTTGCTGTGCGGCTGCGCAAGCTCCGCAGCAACGCCGGGCAGGACAAATTCGCCGCCAACCCAGGCACCGGCCCGCACGGTGCAAGGTAACGGGCCGTCGCGAATCGCTGCTCTCGTCGCGCAGGCATTTAGCTTGCGGCCGTGACGGTGCTGTGACTCAGAAGCAAAAACGGACCCTTTCCTTCAAAAAACATTCAAAAACACGCCGCCGCCGTTCCACCAAGAAGTCTCATCGCCCGGCCTAATCTTACTGCGTCAAAAGTTCGGAGTGTCCGTCGAGATGCTGCCGGAAACGCGGCGCTGATGGACGTGCCCTCTCCCCTTGCGGGAGAGGGCGACGCAAGCCGCGCAACAAACTCGGCTCGGTGAGGGGTTGCGGCCGTGACCCCTCACCCACTTTTGTTGTTGATCCGCCGAATAGCCCTCTCCCGCAAGGGGAGAGGGCACTATAACGCGCGCCGCGCTTTCTGACGCAGTAGGCCTAAAAGCCCGGGCAATGGCTTTATCCACGTAACAATATTGTCGTGGATCGATGAGAGATTGCCGCGGCGAATCACTTAAGCCGGGCCGGAGCAGCATCACCTTGGAGGGCGCATCGAATGTGCTGAGCGCCATCGCCTCGGCGGCCCGCAAACGAATCGGATTGAGTTCCCTTACCGGCGCCGCCAGTCTTGCAATCGTCGCGGTCTCTGCGGTCGCCCTGTACATGCTGCTGCACAATATCGACGCTGGAAGCCTTGTTGCTGCTTTGCGAGCGCAGCCGCCCCATGCTCTGCTGTTGGCGAGCGGGTTCGTCGCGGCGAGCTATTTCATGCTGACGTGCTACGACGTATTTGCCTTGCGGGCGATCGGCCGCGAAGCGATACCGTATCGTGCGGCCGCCTTGGCGAGTTTCACGAGCTATACGATCGGCCACAATTTTGGTGCCACGATCTTTGCCGCAGGCGTTATCCGCTATCGCGTTTATGCGCTCTGGGGCTTGCGCATCCGCGACATTACGGCGATCGCCTTCATGACCAGCCTCACCTATTGGCTCGGCAACGCACTGGTGCTCGGTTTCGGCTGGTTATCGGCGCCGGAGGCGGTCAGCGCGCTTGATCGGTTGCCGGCGCCGGCCAACCGCTTGATCGGATTGGCGCTGCTCACAGGTCTTGCCGGCTATTTTCTCTGGCTTCTCCCCGGTCCGCGTCACATCGGCAGAGCGAATTGGCAAATTGCCATCCCCGGTCCGCGATCGATGCTGGTGCAGATTTCGATCGCCTGTCTGGATCTCGTGTGCGTCGGGCTGGCTATGTACGTGCTGCTGCCGCCGCACCCGGCGATCGATTTTTTACGTTTGCTGACGATTACTGCCACCGCCTTGCTGATCGGCGTCGTCAGCCACGCCCCGGCCAGTCTCGGCGTGATGGAAGCCGCGATGTTGCTCGGCCTGCCGCAATTCAAAAAAGAAGAATTATTGGCTTGCCTCCTGACGTTTCGCCTTCTTTATTTTGTCCTGCCGTTTGTTGTCGCGGCGCTTTTGCTGGGCTTGCGCGAATTTCGTAAAGTTTTCGCCGGAATCCGCGCAAGAAAGCGATTGCAGCCGTCGTTTTATGTGGTGCGGGGGATTATGGGCCGGCCGCGGGCCGACAAAGCTCGCGGCTTGGTTCGGGCCGAGGCCGATCTCGCGCGGCGCGGCCGCAGGAGAGCACGTGAAAAGACTTTATACGGCGACCGTTAATTCACTGCGCGGGCTGCGCTGTGGCTTGTGCCGCGAAGCTGCGCTCCGTGAAGAGCTGATCGCCCTTGCCGCCGCCGTTCCGCTCGGCGTGCCGATTGCACCAAGCTGGACTTGGTACATCGCTATGATCGGCGCGCTGCTCGCCATTCTGAGCGTCGAATTTTTGAATACGGCGATAGAAAAGCTTGCCGACCATACCACTCAAGGCCGGCATCCCGAGATCGGGATGATCAAGGATTACGGCTCGGCGGCGGTGTTCTGCATGCTGTGCGTCGCCGCACTGATATGGATTGCGGCGGTTCTTCTGCGTCTGGGGCTGCTTTAACCTCCGGCCCACCGGTTCCGCCGGCATTTTTCACTACCGCGGCGAATCAGGCGGCTGGCTGTCATCGCCGTGACCAAGCCGGTTAGTCCTGTCGCTGCCGCAATCGGTGGTGCCGTTAACCGAATAATGCGCGTTAACCGATCGTGTCATTGTGCTGCAATGGAATGCAATTACCCAGCCTGCGGGTCAACAACGCAGGCGTAATTCGTGGAATTTGAGCACGGCACGATCGCCTTCCGCACGCTCTTTATTTCCGACGTTCACCTCGGTGCACGCGGTTGTCAGGCCGACCGTCTGCTCGATTTCCTGCGCTATCACGACGCCCACACCATTTATCTGGTCGGCGACATCGTCGATGGCTGGCAGCTGCGCTCCGGCTGGTACTGGCCGCAACACCACAACGACGTGGTGCAGAAGCTGCTCCGCAAGGCGCGCAAAGGCACCCGCGTCATCTATCTTCCAGGCAATCACGACGAGTTTCTGCGCGACTATTATGGCACCCACTTCGGCGGCATCGAAGTGATGGAGACGGCCATCCATCAGTCCGCGGACGGCCGCCGTTATCTGATCGTGCACGGCGATATGTTCGACCTCGTGGTCAAGCACGCGCGATGGCTGGCGCTGCTCGGCGACACGGCCTACGATTTTGCGCTCCTGGTCAACCGCTACTTCAATGCGATCCGCCGGCGCCTGGGATTTTCCTATTGGTCGCTGTCGCAATGGGCCAAGCACAAGGTCAAGAACGCGGTCAATTACATCGGCGCGTTCGAACAGACGCTCGCCGCCGAGGCGCAGCGCCACCAGGTCGACGGCGTGATCTGCGGCCATATCCATCATGCCGTGATCCACGATCGCTTCGGCATCCGCTACATCAATTGCGGCGATTGGGTCGAAAGCTGCACCGCAGTCGCCGAGCATGTCGACGGACGCTTCGAGATCATCACCTGGACCGAGGAGCGAGACGTCGCCACCCCGCCGGACGTGGCTCACGGCCCGGAGCTCAAGCAAGAAACTGGAATGGCGGCTTGAGCGCGCGGCGAAGCACGCAAGTGCGCGGCGGCTTCAGCCGTGGCGGATTTTCAGGGCCAGAATGGCCGTCGTTATCGCCAGGGTCGCGGCGCTTGAACCGATGAGCGGAGCGTCTGCGATGGCGAGGCCATAGATGAGCCAGAGCAGAACGCCGGCGACGCAAAGTAACGTACCCGACAGCGAAATTGCCCGCGCTTCCCGTTCGCGAACGATTTTCAACGCCTGCGGCACCCAGCACAACGTCGTCATCACGGCCGCGCTTGTGCCGATGGCGTCGACCAGCGCCGGAGGAATCGGTTCAAGCATGTCCTATTTTATCGACCGAATCGCTGCGATGCGGCCTTATCGGCCCTTTCCGTGTGGTCCTCATGACAACGGATAATCGCGGAAACGCGCATGCGCGTTGAGCGCGAATCGGCGCCGCTGTCATCAGGCGGTCATCAGTAAAGCCTAGAATCATCAATGCGTTGCGACAGACGCCGGAAAGTGCGGCAAATCATGATTGTGTCCGATCACACCACCAAGGTGTTCGACGCCGAATTGACCAAGCTCACGCAGAAAGTTGCCGAGATGGGCGGTTGCGCCCAGAAGCAAGTGGTCGATGCCATGGACGCACTTAATCGTCGCGACGTGGTTCTCGCGCAACGGGTCATTGCCGCGGATGCGACGGTCGACGAGTTCCAACGGCAGATCGAGCAAGGCGCGGTCGAGACCATTGCGTTGCGTCAACCGATGGCGGTCGACTTGCGTTCGCTGGTTGCGATCCTGCGGATCGCCAACGATCTCGAGCGGATCGGCGATTTGGCAAAGAACATCGGCAAGCGCGCGATTGCCATGGGTAACGAACGTCCGGCGCGGACCCTGGCGCGCGGCTTACGCCACATGACGACGCTTGCCATCACCCAGCTGAGCGCGGTGCTCGACAGCTTCGTCGGCCGGAGCGTTTTGAAGGCGCTCAAGGTTTGGGAAGACGATAGGAACATCGACGCGCTTTACGTGTCGCTGTTCCGCGAATTGCTGACCTACACGATGGAGGATCCGGGTTCGATCTCGCTCTGCATTCACCTTTTGTTTTGCGCCAAGAACATCGAGCGAATCGGCGATCACACCACCAATATCGCCGAGGCGGTTCACTATATGGTCGAAGGCCACGCCATTGCCGGCGAGCGACCGAAGAGCGACGCGTTCAGCTATGCGGGAGAGGCACGCAGCAGCCTTGTCGTCACCGCATAGTCGTGAGCGTCCTCACGGCAGCCGCAGCAGCGCTTGGCCGACGCGAATCATCGCACCGTTTTGGACGTTGTCGCAGAGTGAGCAGCCGCCGGGTGCGAATACGATGATGGTCGAGCCGTGCTCGAACCAACCCAATTCGTCGCCCTTGCGGAATTCGGCATTGCAGGAAACGGTGCCGCCTCCGGCGTGCTTGAGGCGATCGAGATCGATGAAATTCAGGCGAATGCCGCAAACCAGGATGGCGCCGACCGGAACCAGGCTGATCGCCGCGCCGGTCGCGAGCTTCGCGTGCAGCACGGCGCGCTCGTTCTTGCAATAAAGCTTGTCGACGCGCCGCAGCGCGGCCGGATTGACGTTCCAACTGTCCCCCGCAATGTAGCCGACACGCTCGACGCGGCAGTCATGGGGGGCATGAAACCGATGGTACATGGCCGAAGTCAGGCGTAGCGTTACATAGCAGCCGTCGCGGTGCGCTGCGACGAGGTTTTGATCGCAGAGAAGCTCCGTCAGCGCGTAGTTTCTGCCCTTGATCTGATAGAGCTCGGTGCCGCGAATCCGCCCATGCGCGCCGATGATGGCATCGCACGGGCTGACCAGAACGTTCGGCGCCGGGTCGATCGGCCGCGCGCCGGGCTTCAATCGGCGCGTGAAGCAGTCATGCATGCTGCGGAATTCGGCGCCGTCTGCCTCGGTCAGATCAAGGCCGGAGAAATACCGCCATAAACCGATCGATACGTCGCGTATCAGCGGCTGTTCGATGCGGCTGAACCAGCCGGCAAACCGGCTCAACGACCGGCGCGGCAGCCGGTTGGTGGCGAAGAAGTTGACGTCGTCCTGCTGCAAAATTCTCAACAGGCGGCTCTTGACCGTCATGTGGACGTAAACTCCCCGCGCTATAGCCTGATTCGATGGATTGGCATTGGCATGGCCTGACCTTGGCCACTTGCGGCGTCAGCACGGCCGTTCTGGCGGCGTCGCTGGCGACGGTGAAGCGCGGCGTGTGGCCCGGTGCCGGCAAACATCCATCGTTCGCCGGACATGTCCGTCTGGCGCAGCGCGTCGCGTCGCTGGTGCGCTTTTACGAATATGACGAAAGCCGGTTGTTTTGCGCGGACGATGCGCCGCCGCAGGTCGCCGCGTGCCGCCGCGCCGGCTTCATGCGGCTTGCCGCACTTTATCAGACGCGTTTTGCCAAGACCGCCGCACTCGGCGCCGAGGCGCAGAGCGGCCTCTCCGATTTGCAGTTCACCGCAGCCTATCGGGTGCCGTTTCAGTTCAGCCGGTTCGTGCGCCGCCATCTCCAGGTCGGAGCCTTCCTGCAATCGTCCGCGGGCGTCACAGTGGAGGATATCGACGGCAATCGCTTCTACGATTTGAGCGGTTCCTACGGCGTCAACCTTCTGGGCTACGATTTCTACAAGGCGGCGATCGCGCGCGCGGTCGAGCGCCTGCAGGCGCTTGGTCCGGTGCTCGGCGCCTACCATCCGATCGTTGCCGATAATGTGCGGCGGCTGCAGCAGATTTCCGGACTCGACGAGGTGTCGTTCCACATGTCCGGAACCGAGGCGGTGATGCAGGCGGTGCGGTTGGCGCGCTATCACACCAGGCGGCGCACGCTGGTGCGTTTTGCCGGCGCCTATCACGGCTGGTGGGGCGACGTGCAGCCCGGCATCGGCAACCCGCTGCCGGCGCGCGACACCCTCACGTTGCGGGATGTTTCGGAAGGCACGTTGCGCATCCTCAAACGGCGGGGCGATATCGCTTGCGTTCTGGTGAATCCGCTGCAGGCGCTGCATCCCAACGCGAACGCGCCGACCGATTCGGCGCTGCTCGACAGCGCACGCCGCGCGGATTTCGACAGAGCGGCCTATGCCGAGTGGCTGCAGCGGCTGCGCGCGGTGTGCAGCGAACAAAACATCGTGCTGATTTTCGACGAAGTGTTTGTCGGGTTCCGGCTCGCGCGCGGCGGCGCCCAGGACTATTTCGGGGTCGCTGCCGACCTGGTCACCTACGGCAAGACCGTTGCCGGCGGCTTGCCGATCGGCGTCCTGTGCGGGCGCAAGGAGCTGATGAAGCGCTTTCGCGACGATCGGCCTGCCGACATCTGCTTTGCCCGCGGCACGTTCAATTCGCATCCCTATGTCATGGCGGCGATGAACGAATTTCTCCGCACCCTCGACACGCCGCCGGCGCGCGAACTCTACAGCGATCTCGACGCGACCTGGAACCACCGGGCGTCGCGGCTCAACGCACGGCTCGAACAGGCGGGCGTGCCGGTGCGGGTTGCCAACATGTCGTCGATCTGGACGGTCTGCTATACGCAGCCCAGCCGATACAATTGGATGCTGCAATATTACCTGCGCGCCGAGGGTTTGGCACT
>JASHSE010000660.1 GCA_030036975.1 Xanthobacteraceae bacterium
TGCACAAGCACGGGCTGGAGCCGAACCGCGACTACACCATAATCGAGGCACCGTTTCCGGCGATGCGCGCCATGCTGGCGGAGAAGAAGGTCGATCTCATCCCGGCGGTGCTGCCGTTCTCCTACGATCCAGCGCTGCGCAGCATCGCCCGCGACCTGTTCACCGCGCGCGACGCGCTCGGTATCACCGACTTTGTCACGTGGCAGGCGCGCAAGCCGTTTCTCGACAAGAACCACGCCGCCTTGGTCGATTTCATGGAGGATTCGCTCCGCATCACGCGCTGGTACGAGGACCCCGCCAATCATCAGGCGGCCATGCAAGTCCTCGGCGACCTAGTGAAGCGGCCGCCGCAAATCTTTGATTGGGTGTTCACCAAGCGCGACGTCTATCACGATCCCAATATGCTGCCGAACCTCGATGCGCTGCAGAAGAACGTCGACGCGACGCACGAGCTCGGCTTCACCAGGGCGAGCTTCGACGTCAAGCAATACACCGACCTCTCGATCGTCCAGGAAGCGGCGAAGCGGCTGCAGTGAGGATTTGCGTTAGTTAGGTCGCTTCGCTCGCAACGACGCGCAGCTTGTAGCTTGTAGCCCGGGTTGAGCGCAGCGAAACCCGGGGTTCAACATCGCGGCTTGTATCGCTGTCCCCGGATGTCGCTTCGCTCAATCCGGGCTACTTGCTTTCTCTGATCGCGGGAACAATTAGTTTAGCGTGAGTCACGCCGCTCACGGCAGCCCTCAATGCATCGACTTGCCGCCGTCGACGTTGATGGTCTGCCCGGTCATGAAGTCGCTCGCGGGCGACGACAGGAACATGACGGCGCCGACGAGATCGGCCGGCACCTGGACGCGCTCGATGGCGCGGCCGGCGATGCGGGAGGCGAGATAATTGCCCGACGAAGTGGCGACCTGGGTCTCGCTCTGGGTCATGCCGGGCGTCAGCGCGTTCACGGTGATGCCGAACGCGCCGAGCTCGCGGGCGAGCGCCCGGGTGAAGCCGATCACGCCGGCTTTCGAGGTGGTGTAGTGCAGGCGGTTCGGCGTGCCTTTCCCAAACCCGCGACGAGGAAATGTTGACGATCTTGCCGCGGCCTTGCGCCTTCATGGCCGGAAACGCGGCGCGGCAGGTCAGAAACATGCCGCGCAGGTTCGCCGCCATGACGCGGTCCCATTCCTCGACCGGAATTTCCAGCCAGGAGCGGCGCGGCAGCGCGCTCATCAGCGACGCATTGTTGATCAGCACGTCGATTGAGCCGAAACGTTCGAGCACGGCCGCCGCCATCGCCTTGGTCGAGCCCTCGTCGGCGATGTCAACGCGGAGGGCGATCGCCTTGTGGCTCGCTTTGACGAGCGCCGCGGCGACGCCATTGGCGGCCTCAATATCGATATCCGCAGCGGCGACGCGGGCGCCGGCCTTGGCGAATTCCTCGACATAGACCTTGCCGATGCCCTTGCCGCCGCCCGTGATCAGCACGCTGCGCCCGGAAAAATCGAAACGCTCGTTCACCGTCATGATGTTTGCCTTTATGGTAAAGCCGTCATTCCGGAAGCCGCGAAGCGGCTGTCCGGAATCCATAATCCCTGCATGAGCAGAATGATCAAGGATTGGGATTATGGATTCCGGGTTCGCGGGCTTCACCCGCGCCCCGGAATGACGGCTGAAATTTGGTGCCGCGCAGAGATACTTATGAATCCCATCGATCTCGAAGTCATCTATCAATCGACGCTGCAGATTGCGCGCGAGTTGACGCTCAACATGCTGCGCACCGGTTATTCCACCATCATCAAGGAAAGCCAGGACTTCACCTTCGCGGTGTTCGACGCGCACGGCCGCATGGTGGCGCAGGGCATTCCGCAGCCGCTGCATATCGGGCCGCTGGCGGCGCAGGTCAACGAGATCCGGCGCCGTTTTGCGGACGCCGCGCCGGGCGACGCCTTCATTGTCAATCATCCATACGAGGCCTGTCAGAATCACTCGACCGACGTCACCATCATCACGCCGCTGTTCGTCGGCGAGAGGCTGGTCGGCTATATCGGCAATACCGCCCACAAGCCCGATCTCGGCGGCAAGGTGCCGGGCACCAATGCGGGCGACGCCACCGACCTGTTTCAGGAAGGCCTGCTGATCCCGCCGATGCGGATTCTGCGGCGCGGCGAACTCGTCGGCGAGCTCGAAGCCGTGATCTGCGCCAACACCCGCACGCCGGAAGTGACGTGGGGCGATGTCAGTGCGCAGATCAACACCAATACTTACGGGGTGACCCGCTTCGCCGAGCTATTTGGCAAATACGGGACCGACAAGGTTTTGGTCTGCTGGCAGGCTTGGATGGACATTTGCGAGCGCGAGTTGCGCAGCGAGATTGCGAAAGTGCCCGACGGCCGCTACGGGCCGGAGACCGACTACCTCGACGACGACGGCATCGATCTGGAAAAACCGCACCGCATCTCCGCCACGCTCGACGTTGCGGGCGACACGCTGCACTTTATCCTCGACAGCGACGTGCAGGCGCGCGGGCCGATCAACCTGCGGCCCTGCGTGTCGCGTAATTTCATTCAGTGCCTGGTCAAGATGGTGTTCATCCCGCGCCTGCCGGTGAACGACGGGCTGTCGCGGCCGGTGCAGGTGTCGTATCCGCCGGAAGGCTCGCTCCTCAATCCGCGCTTTCCGGCGCCGGTCAACATGTACGTGCGTCCGAGCCAGGTCACGACCTCGGTCGCCATTCGGGCGCTGGCGCGCGCCGTGCCGGGGCGAATCCCGGCGCCGGGCAGCGCCGCCGGCGGCTCGATCTCCAGCGCCGGCCGCCATCCGCAGAGCGGCCGGTGGTATTCGCAATACGAGATTTTGAGCGGAGGCACCGGCGCGCGGCCGGACGGCGACGGCGTCAGCGCCATGGACGAACTCGTCGTCAACGTCATGAACACGCCGGTCGAAGCGGTCGAGACCGAGTTTCCGGTGCGGGTCGAACGCTATGAGCTGGCGCAGGATTCCGGCGGGCCAGGAATTTTTCGCGGCGGCCTCGGCGTGCGCCGGCAATGGCGCGCGCTCGCCGACGAAACGGTCGTCAACCTGCGCACCGACCGCTTCAAATTTTCCTCTCCCGGAATTTTTGCGGCAAAGCCGGCGCTGCCATCCGCCGCGTCGCTTTTGTCCGACGGCGGAGCGGCGCGGCCGCTCACATCGAAAGTCGCGGGGCTGCGGCTTAAGAAGGGCGACGTCTTGACGCTGCAATTTGCCGGCGGCGGCGGCTGGGGCGATCCACGCCGGCGTGCGGCCGAGCGGGTGCGGTAGGATGTCGTCTGCGGCTACGTCTCGCGCCAGGCCGCGCGCGACGCTTACGGCGTCGTGCTCAATGACGATCTCGGCATCGACGCCGAGGCGACGGCGCTGCTGCGCGGCGCCGGTTCACAAACCGCTCGTCCCCGCGAAAGCGGGGACCCAGTGCGTTCACGATGAAATGAAGAAACTCCTCCTGGATTCCCGCTTGCGCGGGAATGAGCGGAAAAAGCGCGTGGCTCTTTCATGAAGCTACGGGTCGGGATCGACGTGGGCGGGACGTTCACCGACGTCACCGCCTTCGATGAAGACAGCGGCGCGCTCACCGCCGTGCGCAAGTACGTTTCCGATCCGGCGCGGCCTGCCGCCGTGATGGAGCGCATCACCGCCGATCTTGCCGCCGAATTCGGCGCCGATGCGGTGTCGCTCGTCCTGCACGGCTCGACCGCGGCGCTCAACACGCTGCTCGAAGGCAAAGGCGCCCGCGTCGGCCTCATCACCACGTGCGGCTTCCGCGACGTCTACGAGATCGGCCGACAATGGCGCGGCGACGATGTTTTCAACATTTTCGCGCCGGCGCCCAAAATGCTGCTCACCCGCGACCGCATTCACGAGGCGCGCGAGCGGCTCGATCGCGCCGGTAATATCATCGAACCGCTCGACGAAAACGAGCTCGCCGAAGCCGCCCGGCGGCTCGTCGCGCAGAACGTCGAAGCCATCGCCGTCTGTTTCTTGTTCGCCTACGCCAATCCGGCGCACGAGCGGCGCGCGGCCGACATCATCCGCGAGATCGCGCCGCAGCTTTACGTTTCGCTGTCTCACGAGGTCAATCCGGAGTGGCGGGAATACGAGCGTACCGCGTCGACCGTCGCCAACGCCTATATCGGCCCGCCGGTGTCGCGTTACCTGCGCGAGGTGGAGCGGCAGGCGCAGCGCCGCTTTCCGCGCTCGCGCGCGCTGATGATGAAGTCGGACGGCGGCGCGGCGAGCGCGCGCATGCTCGAACGCACGCCGATCGAAACGGTGCTGTCCGGCCCGGTCGCCGGCGTCATCGGCGGCCGCCACCTCGGCGACCTCAAAGCCATCGAGAACATCATCACGTTCGATACCGGTGGCACCTCCTCCGACATGGCGGTGCTGCCGGGCCGGCCGTTGTACAAATCGGAATTTGCCGTGGCGCGGCATCCGTTGCGCACCCGCGCGGTCGACATCGAAACCATCGGTGCCGGCGGCGGCAGCATCGCCGCGGTCGAGCTCGGCGTCCTCAAAGTCGGCCCGCAAAGCGCCGGCGCCGATCCGGGGCCGGCCTGCTACGGCCACGGCGGCGGCGCCGCGACGCTGACCGATGCGCTGGTGGCGCTCGGCCATCTCAACCCCGCGGTGCTGCTGGACGGCGCCATGCCGATTGAGCGCGCCGAGGCGGAAGCCGCAGTCGCGCGCGTGGCAAAACCGCTCGGCCTCACCTTGGTCGAAGCGGCCTGGGGCATCCTCACCGTGCTCGCCACCAACGTCACCATGGCGATGCGCACCATCACCATCGAGCGCGGCTACGATCCGCGCGAATTCTCGCTGATCGCGTTCGGCGGCATGGGCCCGACCATCGCCGGCCGCTTCGTCGGCGAACTCGGCATCGGCCGCATCCTGGTGCCGCGCGATCCCGGCACGTTTTCCGCCTTCGGCATGCTGGTCAGCGACGTGCAGCAGAACCGCAGCGTCACCCGCATGACGCGGCTCGATGCGGCCGATGCGGCGGAGCTGGAACAGATTTTTGCCGAGATGGAAGAGTCCGCAATTGCCGAGCTGCTGACGGAAAAATTCGCGCGCGAGCAGGTGGCGACGTTACGCAGCGCCGGCATGCGCTATCGCGGCCAGTCCTACGAGGTGAGCGTCCCGCTCGGCGCGCTGCGCGGCTTGCCCGACATCGCCGCGCTGGCGAAACGCTTTCACGAGGCGCACCGGCGGCGCTACGGCCACATGGCGGAATCCGAGGCGGTCGAGATCGTCAACTTTCAAGTCACCGCGATCGGCAAGATTCCGAAGCCGCAAATTCACGAGATCGCAATCTCCGGCTCGCCGCGGCTGCCGGCGCCATCGGCCAAACGGACGGTCTATTTCGGTCCGAGCGATATCGTTGAGGTGCCGGTATTCCGCCGCGCGACGTTGCCGCCCGGCGCCGTCATCGAGGGGCCGGCGATCATCGAGGAAATGACCTCCACCATCGTGCTCTATCCCACTCAGCGCGCGCGCATCGACGGCTACCTGAACGTCGAGATTGATCCGCTGCCAAAGTCGTGATGGCAGGCGCGGCGCGGCCGCGCCTTTTCGCCGGCCGAGCGGTGTGATAGGTGCGCAGCTTCCGCCTCTTGGTCCTCACGGTGACAACCCATGCCCGCGCTGCCGATCACGTTCGCCTGCGGCCTCTATGATCGCATGCTCGCCCTGCAAACCGGCGAGGTCAAACCCGACGGCATCGATCTGAATTTTCTGGTGATGGACAATCCGCGCGAAATTTTCGACCGCATGTCCAATCGGCTGGAGTTCGACGCCTGCGAGATGTCGAGCTCCGAATATGTCACCCGCTTTGCCGCCAAGAAGCTGCCGTTCGTGGCGCTGCCGGTGTTTCCGTCGCGGGTGTTCCGCCATGGCTTCATCGTCGTCAACCGCCGCTTCGTCAAATCGGCCAAGGATCTGGAAGGCAAGCGGGTCGGCGTGCCGCTTTACACGCAGACTGCGGCTTTGTTCATCCGCGGCCTGATGCAGCACGATCTCGGCATCGATCTCGCCAAGATCGAATGGGTGCAGGGCGCGGTGAACGAACCGGGCGGCTACGGCAATCCGTCGGTGATGCCGATGCGCAAGCCGGTCGCCATCAAGCCGAACGACAGCGGCAAGTCGCTCAGCGACCTGCTGGAGTCAGGCGACATCCAGGCCATCATCGGCTCGACCCTGCCGCGCGCCCTCAAGCGCCATCCCGACGTGGTGCGGCTGTTCCCGGATTATCGCGCGCGCGAGAAGGACTATTACCAGCGCACCAAAATCTTTCCGATCATGCATCTCGTCGTCATCCGCAACGACGTGTACGAAAACAATCCGTTCGTAGCGACGAGCCTTTATGACGCGTTCGGCAAGGCCAAGGACGCGGCGCGGGAAAAGATGCGGTTTTCCGGAACGCTGCGCTACATGCTGCCGTGGCTGCCCGACGACGTCGAGGAGATCGACGCGTTGTTCGGCGGCGATTGCTGGCCGTACGGCGTCGAGCCCAATCGCATGACGCTCGAGGCGCTGGTTGGCTACATGGTCGACCAGGGACTGATCGCGGAAAAGATCCCGGTCGAAAAGCTGTTCGCGCCGACGTACGGGTAATGTTCACCTCATCCTGAGGCGCGCGCCGAAGGCGCGCCTCGAAGGATGCAGGCCGAGGCACAACCGAAATCGGGCTTGCCCGATTTCGCCACGTTTAGTGTCCAAATCGGCTAAAGCCGATTTGGATGCCTCGCCCTTCGAGGCTCGGCGCTTCGCGCCGAGCACCTCAGGGTGAGGATAGGAGTCACGAAAATCGTTGACGGCTACACCGCCTTCAAATGCGCGTCGCGGCGCTTGTACAGCTCGTCGTCGGCGTAGCCCATGGCCTCCGGCTTGCCGCGGCCGAGCATGACCTGAAAATAGACCGGCCCCAGCGAGTCGTTCTGATAGCCGTGAATGACGCCGGCCGGGCAGGAGATGCACTCCCATGGCCCGAGCCGCGTGGTGATGCGGTGGCCGGTTTCGTCCTCGACAAACACGTCGAGAAAACCTTGCAGCACGAAAAAGCACTCCTCGACTTCGTGGGTGTGCGCGGCGTTGCCCTGGCCCGGCTCGACATACATGATCGACAGCGTGAAATTGCCGGCCGGGATCACGGTCGGATCGCCGTGCTTGCCGGAGCCGCCGGCGCCGATGAAGCGGTGCTGCGCGCGCTTGAAGCCCTCGATCTTGGCGTCCTCGAATGCGGCCCAATCGGGCTTTTTCTCCTTGAAGCGGCCGACATACCTTTTCATGATCTCTTCGACCGGCACGTCCTCGAGTTCTTTTGGACGCGGATGGCGGGCGACGGACATGAATGCCTCCTGAAATCGCTGTTGCGCCGAATCTATTCTTGGATCGCTTGCTCGTCCATTATTTACCTCACCTGAGAAGCGTAAAGCTGAGTATTGAGATAAAAAAACGCTTTCCCGCAGTTTTTCGAATCGCTGGAAGTATATATCGTCGGATGAACGTATCGTCACGCGACGAATGGCTGATGAAGACATTCCCCGCAAACTGTACATTAAGTATCTCGCGTTCGCTGCCAGCGCGATATATTTCCGCGGGATAGCCGTCTCCATGGGGAAAAAATGCGAGTTGGCTTCGCTATGGGCGATAAGCTTATCGATGCGACCGACAAAATCATCGGCCACGTTGGCCCCCAGAC
>JASHSE010000011.1 GCA_030036975.1 Xanthobacteraceae bacterium
TACGCGGTCGAGCTAAGCGCGACGGCGCGTGCCTACATGGACGCGGTGTTGGCATTACCGGCGTCGCGCGAATGGCGCGAAGCCGCACGACGCGAGCCATGGGTGCTGCCGCACGACGAAGTCGATTGGCCGGACGTTTTGCACGATTAGAGCACGTTCCGCTGTAATTGAATCGAGCTCCTTCATTCGTCATTGCCGGGCTTGACCCGGCAATCCATGCTGCGTCGAAGCCGCATGGATGCCCGGGTCAAGCCCGGGCATGACGAGAACGTGGTGCTATCTGAGCGAGATATGCTCTAAGTGCGCTTTAGGCAAAGCGTCGCTCGAGTTCGATCAGCAGCGGACGCTGATAGGTAAGAATTCTTTGCATCGCCGCCGGCATGCTGAAATAGGCTATCCGGTCGATCTCAGGAAAAGCCTGCCGGCGTCCCGATTTCGGCGGCCATTCGATCTCGAAGGTATTGCTGGCAAACTGCGTCAGATCCAAATCGGCCTCGACGGTCCAGGCGTGGACGATTTTGCCGCTCTTCTGCACCACGGGGCTGAGTTCGATCAGTTCGCCCATCGGCACCAGGTTCGTCTCCTCTGTGAACTCGCGCCGGGCGGTCTCGATCAGATCGGCGCCTGGCGCGGCGAGGCCCTTGGGGATAGTCCAGGCGCCGGCGTCCTTCTTGGCCCAGAACGGGCCGCCGGGATGGGCCAGCAGGACTTCGAGCCCATTGCGGCGGTGAAAGGCCAGAAGACCGGCGCTGATCGGACTGCTGCGGGTCATTGGATGCAAATCTGTCTTTGTTTCAGCAAATAAGGTCGCGCACCATCCCGGCCCGGGACGGCCGCGCCGCAGCGGCGGTGCGGCGCATCCGCGCAGGCGGCCTCAAAACTGCGGCTCTCTAGCGCAGGTCTTGCTAAAGCCGTCTTTGTCTGCATGATTTTGTCAAGATTAAACCAACAATACCGCCCCGATCGCTCGTGCTCGCTATGGCGAGGCGAGGGAAGGGCATACCGATCCAATTCTGTGCACGGGAGCTAACGTCAATGCGATATGGATTTATCGCCGCGCTTGCGGCTTTGGCGGTGGTCTTTGCGCCGGCGGCCAAGTCTCAAGACGCGCCGAAGGACGTCAAGGGTCTGTTTCTGATGACCGACTACCCGGCGGTCACCGTACGCCCGGGCGAAACCACCAACATCAGCCTGCGGTTGCAGAACTATGACATGCCGCCCGAGCGCATGGACCTGTCGGTGTCCGGTGCGCCCACCCAGTGGAATGCCAAACTGTTGGGTGGCGGCCAGCCGGTCGACGCCGCGATGGCCGCGACCAATTCCAGCGTGTCGCTGTCGCTGCGGCTGGACGTGCCGAAGGATGCGCCGATCGGCACGCAAAAATTCACGATCAACGCCACGGGCACTTCGACGAAGCTGCAGCTGCCGATCGCGGTGACGCTGGCCAAGGATCTGCCGGCCAAGCTGACGCTGACGCCGCAACTTCCGCAACTGCGCGGCACGTCCAAGTCGAGCTTCGAGTATCAGCTCAGCATCAAGAACGACAGCGGCAAGAAAGAGACGGTAAGCCTCGCCGCGCAGGCACCGCGCAATTTCGATGTCTCGTTCACCGAGCAATACGGCAGCCAGGAGCTCAATGCGGTGCCGATCGATGCCGGGCAGAGCAAGGACGTCAAGCTCAAGGTAACGCCGCCGAACACGGCCTCGGCCGGCCAATACAAGGTCGTGGCACGGGTTTCGGCTGAGGACACGTCGGCCACGGCCGATCTCGGCCTCGATATCACCGGGCAGCCGAAGCTTGATATCAGCGGCCGAGAGGGCCTCGTCTCGACGCGCGCGACGGCCGGCAAGGAAACCACGGTCCCGATCGTCATCACCAACACCGGCACGGCGCCGGCGGAGGACATCGACCTGTCGGGCTCCGCGCCGAGCGGTTGGAAGGTGACGTTCAATCCGCAGAACGTCGACCGGATCGCGCCGAACGCCAACAAAGAGGTGCAAGCGCTGATCACCCCGACCGACAAGGCGATCGCCGGCGACTACATCACCACGATCCGCGCCGCCGCCCGCGGCGAGTCGGCCTCGAGCGACTTCCGCGTCACTGTGACAACCTCCACTCTGATGGGCCTGTACGGCGTCGGCATCATCGGCGTTGCGCTCCTGGTCATGGTTGGCGCCGTCGCAAGGTTTGGCCGACGATGAGCGCGGACACCGTCATCGAGGCGCAAGGCCTCACCAAGGCCTACGGGCGCAAGGTCGCAGTCGACCATATCTCGTTCACCGTCGGGCGCGGCGAGATTTTCGGCCTGCTCGGGCCGAATGGCGCGGGCAAGACCACGACCATCCTGATGCTGCTCGGGCTGACCGACATCTCGGACGGCGAAATCAACGTGCTCGGCTTCGATCCGGCGCGCGAGCCGCTCTCGGTCAAACGCCGCGTCGGCTATCTGCCCGACGAGGTCGGCTTCTACGAACAGCTCACCGCGGCCGATAATCTGCGCTATACCGCGCGGCTGATCGGCTTTGCCGCCTTGGAACGCGAAAAGCGGATTGCCGAGGCGCTCGACCGGGCCGGCCTCGGTGAATTTGCCGATCACCGCGTCGGGACCTTCTCGCGCGGCATGCGCCAGCGGCTTGGCCTTGCCGAGATTCTGATGAAGGGCGCGCAGATCGCCATTCTCGACGAGCCGACATCGGGGCTCGATCCGCATGCGACGGCCGAACTGCTCGGCGTCATCCGCCGCTTCAAAGCGGAGGGCGTGTCGGTGCTGCTGTCCTCGCACTTGCTCGAGCGGGTCCAAAGCGTCTGCGACCGCGTTGCGCTGTTCAGCGCCGG
>JASHSE010000661.1 GCA_030036975.1 Xanthobacteraceae bacterium
GGTGGCAAAGCCCGCGTCGCCAAGCCCGCGCGCGATGCGCTCGGTCATTTTGAGGCCCGCCGCCGAAGCATTGCGCGAGCCGACCACCGCCACCGCCGGCAACGCCAGCGCCGCGCGATTGCCGCGCACGGCGATGAGCGGCGGCGCATCATCGATCGCCTGCAGCCGGCGTGGATAATCCGCCTCGCCGAGCGCGACAAACGCCGCGCCGCATCTTTCCGCCGCCGCGATCTCGCGCTCGGCCTCGGCACGCGAACAGATTTTCGGCACCACGGTCCCGCCGCCGCGCCGCGCCAGCGCCGGCAACGCTTCGAGCGCGGCGCGAGCCCCGCCGCAATGATTGAGCAGCGCGCGAAACGTGCGCGGCCCGATATTCTGGCTGCGAATGAGCCGCAGCCAGTCGATCCGTTGCTCGTCGCTGAGTTGGACGGTGTTGCGGCTGTCGTTCACTCTGCCCCCGCCGATTATCGGTCGCTCGCCGCGATCGGAGTCTACAATTGCACAGGCCGAACCGAGAAGGGGAAGGAATTAGCCCGCCCGCCCGATCTTGCTCTCGCGCCCGCCGGCGAGGCGGGCGATGTTGCCGCGGTGCATGATCCAGAGCAGGATCGTCAGCAACGCGAACAGCTCGGCTTCCGAGAGCGCGCGCCACCACCAGAGAAAGAAGGGCGTCAGCACGCTGGCGATGAGCGCGGCGAGCGAGGAGTAGCGGGTCAGCGCCGCAACGGCGAGCCAGATGGCGCCGAAGAACAAAGCCGCCGGCCAGGCGAGGCCGAGCAACAGGCCGATATAGGTGGCGACGCCCTTGCCGCCTTTGAAGCCGAGCCACGCGGGAAACAAATGGCCCAAAAAAGCGCCGAGCGCGGCGCATAGCGCGGCGTGGTGGCCTAAGAAATAGCCGGCGATCAGCACCGCGACCGTGCCTTTGAGCATATCGCCGAGCAAGGTCGCAGCGGCGAGCGCTTTCCTCCCGGTGCGCAGCACGTTGGTGGCGCCGATATTGCCGGAGCCGATGCTGCGCACGTCCGGTGCGCCAAATAAACGTGTCAGCAGCACGCCGAACGGAATCGAGCCGCACAGATAGCCGAAGACGAAAGCGGCCAAACAGGCGGCCCAGAGCGGCAAGCCAGCCATTTGCCTAACCATGGCCTAACCGGCGCGCGCCTTTTTGCCGGCCGCGCGCGGCGCAAAGCCAGCGTGCTCCGCCTCGGACTCGTTTGCGTAGATCACGACGTGCTTAAGCTTGTCGTTGGTCGCGCGGAAAAGCGCATCAAGTCCGACCGAATAGGTGCGGCGCGTCAGGTCGACGACGGCAAAATGATCTGCGACTTCGTCCTCGACGTCGGTCTCGCAGTAGAGGCAGCGCAGCTTGCAGCGGTGCTGCGCGGGCTCGTCGATGACATAAAGCTTGTTGGCCGCGTATTGCCGCTCCGAAGGATCACTGGTGATGCAATTGGCATTGCCGCATTGCAGGCCGGTGCCGATCGGCTGGGCATAGACCGGATGCTCCGGCTTGGCGAAGCCGCCGGCGAATTGATGCAGCGATTTGTTCTTGTGCAGGTGCAGAAGCAGCGAAATCAGCGCCATGCGCACCGGCACGCCATAGGCGGCCTGCTGGAAGTAGATGGCGCGGCGGTCCTTGTCGAGCGCCACGTCGAGCTCGTTGACCCGCGGCAGCGGGTGCATGACGCTCGCTTCCGAATATTTTTCGTCGCGCATGAATTTGGCGTCGATCTTCGGATAGGGCCGCTCCTTCTCGGCCCAGCGCTCCTTCTGAAAGCGCGTGACATAGACCGCGTCGATCTTTTTGCGGACGATGTCCTCGTGTTTCTCCGGCTCGGGGATCAGCGCGAGCTGATGCGGCTGGTCCGCGGTGACGTAGAGCGCATCAATTGCGCCGCTGTCCGCCTCGCCTGAGGTTTTCGACACCATGCGGCTGTGAAACTCCTCGCGCAGGCGGCGGTCGACGTGCGCCGGCAGCTCCATGCCGGGCGCCGGTAAGGGATCGATGGTGGCGCCGAAGCGCGCCAGCGCATAGACGAAGGAATGGATGGTGCGGCTGCCTTTGAGGTCGCCCGAGATCGCGACCTTCATGTTGCGCAAACTCTTGTTCTTGGAGCGCAGCGTGAACAGGTCGCACAAGGTTTGGGTCGGATGCTCGTGGCTGCCGTCGCCGCCATTGATCACCGGGATTTGCGAATATTCGGCGGCGAGCCGCGCCGCGCCGTCGCGCGGATGGCGGATGACGACGATATCGCAGTAATTGGAGATCACGCGGATAGTGTCGGCGAGGCTCTCGCCCTTGGCGGCGGAACTCACCGCCGGGTCGGCGCTGGTGATATTGGCGCCGCCGAGCCGCAGCATGGCGCTTTCGAACGACAGCCGCGTGCGCGTCGAGGGCTCATAGAACAGGCTCGCCAGAATGCATTTGGCGGCAAGATCGGTGCTCCGCCCGATGCGGTAGGGAACGTTGGGGTCGGTGAGGTTCTGCAAAAACCCTTGGGCGACCTCGAAGATCGTCTCGATCTCCTTGTTGCTGAGGTCGTTGATCGAAATGATGTGGCGGGTCGGCGGCAGAGCCCTGGTCATTAAAGCGCTGCTATAGGCCCAATCGGTGCGCGCGGGCAAGCCTGCCGGCGCCGGCGCGGCGCAGTGATGCACCGAAAAACGGCGCGGAACCGGCGGGTGCGCTGCGATAGCGCCTCTTCTGCAGCGCGCGTGCTGGAACGTAAGCGAGGCATCGAGGGCGGCGCGGCCCGAACAGCGCGCGTGCGGTGCCGGCGCGTCTCAGGTTCGAGGAGCATCTTTCGCCAGCCGATCGAGCGCGCCCTGCAGGATGTAGGCGGCGGCGTGCTGGTCGATGACGGCCTTGCGCTTGGCGCGGCTCAAGTCGGCGGCGATCAGGGCGCGCTCCACGGCGGCGGTCGAGAGCCGCTCGTCCCACAGCGCGATCGGCAGCGCGGTGAGCTTTTCGAGATTGCGGGCGAAGGCGCGCGTCGCCTGGGCACGCGGACCTTCGCTGCCGTCCATGTTGACCGGAAGCCCGAGCACGTAAGCGGCGGCGCGGCGCTCGGCGGCGAGCGCGAGGATGCGCTGTGCGTCGACGGCAAAGCGTTTGCGCATAATCGTTTCGACCGGCGCCGCGACGCGGCGATCCGGATCGCTGACCGCAACCCCGATGGTCTTGGTGCCCAGGTCAAGCCCGATCAGCGCGCCGCGCGCGGGCAACAGCGCGGCAATCTCGGCGAGCGGCAGGACCGACATGGCGGCTCGCTAACACGGCAGCTCTCCTGCCGCCAACGCCTGCTTTTCTTCGGCCGGCGGGCCGACTATTCTTCGCCGCGACGAGACAAAGGAAGGTCGCCATGGCATTCACGGTCAGCAGCAACAGTTTCAAGGACGGCGATTATCTGCCGAACGATTTCATCCTCTCCGCCACGTTCGGCTTCGGCTGCGCCGGCGGCAACAAATCGCCGCATCTCAAATGGTCGGGGGCGCCGGACGGCACCAAAAGCTTCGCCGTCACCTGCTACGATCCGGACGCGCCGACCGGCTCCGGTTTCTGGCACTGGCTGGTGGTGAACATTCCGGCGAACGTCACCGAGCTTGCCGAAGGCGCCGGCAGCGGCGGCGGCCGATTGCCGGCCGGCGCGCTGGCGACGCGCACCGATTTCGGCGCGCCCGGCTATGGCGGGCCGTGCCCGCCGCAAGGCGACCATCCGCACCGCTATCTGTTCACCGTGTTTGCCGTGAAGGCCGAAAGATTAGACGTCAAGCCTGATACGTCGGCGGCGGTGGTCGGCTTCAATCTGCATTTCAATACGCTGGCCAAAGCGGCAATCATGGGCCTGTACAAACGATGAGGCATGGTGCCATGCAATTGAGAGCCGCCGTTGTCGCTTTCGCGCTCGTCACCATCGCCCAGGCCGCCATGTCCCAGACCACGCAAGCCGCCGGTGTCACCGTCATCTCCGGCGGCGCCTTCAAGCAGGTGCTCACGCCGCTCGCCGCCCGGTACGAGAAGGAGAGCGGCAACAAGCTCAACGTCACCTACCGTACGGTCGGCCAGCACCTCACGCTGATCCGCGACGGCGCCGAGACCTTCGACGTCGCCGTGCTCACGCCCGAAGCGATCGACGGCTTGGCCAAGGAGGGCAAGATCGTGCCGGGCAGCCGCGCCAATCTGGCACGCACCGGCGTCGGCGTCGTGGTCAAGGCCGGTACGCCGCTGCCCGACATTTCGACGGTCGACGCATTCAAGCGCGCGTTGCTTGCAGCTAAATCGGTGGCCTATATCGACCCGAAAGCAGGCGGCTCGAGCGGCATTTATATCGCAAAACTGTTGGAACGGCTCGGCATCGCCAAGGAGGTCAACGCCAAGGCGGTTTTGGTTCAGGGTGGCGAAGTTGCCAGCCACATCGCCGACGGCGAGGCCGAACTCGGCATTCACCAGATCAGCGAAATCCTGCCGGTCCCCGGTGTGACCTTGGTCGGCCCGCTGCCGGCGGAGATTCAGAACTTCACGGTTTACGCAGCCGGCGTGGCGACCGCGGCGAAAGACGGTGCGGTGGCGCGCGGCTTGGTCCAATTCCTCTCCGGGCCGCACGCCCTGCCGATCATCAAAGCCAAGGGCATGGAGCCGGCCGGTTCGTAGGCGCAGACGCTAAAAAGCCTGCGCCCGCACGATGGGCGGGCGCAGGCTTTAAAGTTTTACGCGGCAGCTCTTCGTTAGCGCCGCGCGTGGTCCCAGGCGACTTGGGGAATATCAGAACGGGTAATGCCGATATCGGCCAGTTCGCGGTCGTTAAGGTTGGACAACTCGCGGACCGCCACTCCGTAGTGCCTCCACGCCTGCAGGTAGCGGATTAGTGAGAACATTCTGCATCCTTTCTCCCGGCTCTACCGCCGGAATCACGGAACAAATATAAGAGCGGCTATATTGCAGTGCACAATGTATGCTGCAGCGCAGCTAATCATTTTTTGCATGGATGAATGCCGGCCGAATCGATTCTAAACTCCGGCAGTATGGCTCTCGGCGACCACGACTTGGACGATACCATGAAGTTAATGCAAACCTGCGCCGGTTCCATCGCCCTTATTGTTGCGTCCTTCGCCCGCGTTCGGCCATCAACCGATCCAGCCAAGGCCGAACTTAGGGGCCGATAATTCCCAGAGTGCCGTTGCGTAGGGGAGTGTCATGGGGACTACCGCCGCCAACCACCGCCGCTGTGCCGAGGAGTGCGTTGCGATGGCGCAGCGTTCCGAACATGAAAGCGACAAGGCGCTCTGGCTGACGCTGGCGCAATCCTGGGTCCGGCTTGCTGAGCACGTCGCGCGTGGACCGTCCTGGTCCGCGGCCGGGACAGCCGAGGACGCTGCGGCGCCGTCGCTCGTCGGCTTCGATCAGGATTGACGATCGGCGATTGCGCCGTCAGCGCCGCATCGTGTGGCGGAGGCGTTGGCGCAACGCGCTCACTGGCCGTTGCTGGTCAGCACCCGGCGGCATGGTGCGCCGAGGCGGGCGCGATTGCGCTGCAGACAGCTGAGAATGGCGAACACGTCGCATTCGTTGGTCCTCAACTCGGCCTGACAGAACCTGGTCACGTCCGGCTGACAGGCGGCGCGCTCTTGCGGCGTGCCTTGCGATAGCGACGCACACTTCGGTGCGGCCGGCTGCGGCGGAAACTGCGCCAGCGCCATTGCGGCGCTGCCGAGGAGCCAAGCGAGCGTCAGTGTCCCGATGCGGATCATGGCGTTCCCTTCCTGGCCTGCCGGTCGACCGCGGCGGCACACAAGCGTTTTAGCGCATTACGCGTTAAAGAGCGATGGCAGCTGACGGATCGCGTTGGCGTGGTCGCAAAGCGCTTGCGCGGCAGCACGGCGCGGCGATACATCTGCCTGTAAGGGCGGTTAGCTCAGCTGGTAGAGCGTCTGCTTTACACGCAGAAAGTCGGCGGTTCGAGTCCGTCACCGCCCACCAGCCTTCGCTCTTCGAGCTTCGGCTCGGCGCGCGCAAACAAACAACAGGGTACGGAAGACGGGCTCTCCGCCTTCCGTTATCCACCCCTGTTCACTGTCCTTCGAAAAATCAGATCGCTTCTTTGAGTTCTTTCGAGGCGCGGAAGGCGACCTTCTTGCTGGCCTTGATCTGGATCGGCTCGCCCGTCGCGGGATTGCGGCCCATGCGGGCGGCGCGTTTGCGCACCTGCAGAATGCCAAGGCCGCCGATGCGGATGCGCTCGCCCTTTTTCAGGTGCTTGACGATCTGCCCGACCAGTCCGGCGAGGATGGCCTCCGACTGCTTTTTCGAAAGCTCGTTGTCCTCGGCAAGGCTTGCCGCAAGATGCTTCAATGTAACGGTAGTGGCTGGTTTGGTTGCCATTTGGCCCTCCTCGATAAGCGGGGTCGGCGAAACAGCGCCCCTCGCCAATTTTGCAGTTAGACGATTCGGTTTGACCTGACCACGCTTGTTTTGCCGATTCCACCGATGTTTTCAGCATCGGTGCGTTATGTCCAGTGCTGTTGTGGCGCCGGTAAGGCAGCAGCCGAAGTCGCGGTTGAGCCCGGAAATCCTTGACTTAAAGGGGGCCGGGCCTTAATTGCCGGGCGCGCCCGCGGGGGCGTAGCTCAGTTGGTTAGAGCGCTAGCCTGTCACGCTAGAGGTCGCGGGTTCGAGCCCCGTCGCTCCCGCCACCTTTCGAAAAACCTACGAAATCTCAAAATGTTACAAGGTCGCGGGAGCGGCGCGCCGGGTCGGCAGGGGGCCATGCGCGGCCTCAGACTTTCTCGACGATCCGGTCCGTCTTGGCGCGGAAGTGGTAGCGCGGGATGGCGTCGAGATCGGTTCCGGTGATGCGGATGACCCAGGCCTTTTGCGGGTGCGCGGTCGAGTGGATGACACCCGGCCCATAGGCCTGGGTGTCGCCAAGCCGAAGCACGTACGCCTTGGTCTTCAGCATTAAATCCGCGCCCTACATCGCTGGTTCGCTGACGGCAGCGGCTCGCCTCGGTTCGCTACCGTACCGCTAGCGGCCGGCCGCTTGGAGAACATTGACTTTGGTGCCGTCCGGCATGATCACGTCGCCCGGCTTTTGGTCTGCGCGGCAGGGCCCGAGCCATTCGGCATAGAGCGTCATCGGTCCTCGAACAGACGTTCCCGGCGCTTGGCTCGTCATGGTCATGGTGTATTTGCGGTCCAAGCTGCCGGTGATGACGATGTGCGAGGTCGTGGTCTTGCCCGCAGATTTGCACACGGAATCGATGGTGATGGCGCTGCCGGATTCCTGCACGTCACGCTTCGGACAGT
>JASHSE010000662.1 GCA_030036975.1 Xanthobacteraceae bacterium
CCGCCATCAAGGAGCTCGATCCGGTCGTCATCGCGCGCTATCTGCCCGGCCACGCGGCGCCGCATAAGCAAAGCAGCCTGCGTCATTCGGAAAACACCGCCGCGTCGACCAGCCCCGCTCGTTAGAGCAAGATGCAGTTAAGTCCATCGTCATTGCGAGTTGGGGACCGGCCTTCGGCCGATCCTCTTGGATGAAAGCAGCTTGTAACCCGGGTTGAGCGCAGCGAAACCCGGGGTTCAACATCGCGGCTGTATCGCCGTCCCGGATTTCGCTTCGCTCAATCCCGGCTACTCGCTGCCGGAAACGCGGCGCTGATGGACGCGCCCTCTCCCCTTGCGGGAGAGGGCGACTCGGCGGTTCAACAGCAAAAGTGGGTGAGGGTCGCGGCCGCAACCCCTCACCGAGCCGAGTTTGTTGCTCGGCTTGCGTCGCCCTCTCCCGCAAGGGGAGAGGGCACTATAACGCGCGCCGCGCTTTCTGACGCAGTAAGACTAGCAGGCCGCTGAAAGAGCCATTTCCGCCGTGAACATTAGCGGACCCCATGGAGGTGAACGGATTGGAGCCGAAGCGAGAAAGTCATTAAAGCTTTGCCGAAGAATGCTGGTTTTCCCGGTCCCCTTTTGTACTCTTTCGCTGATAACATATTGAATTAATTTAATTAACTACGAAATTTTCATTAAACTGCCATCGAATGAAATCCGGACAATTCGTTCTCACTCGCGGGTCGAGCGACCTGATTGATTCCCCGTCATTCCGGGGCGCCGCGAAGCGGCGAACCCGGAATCCATAAGCCCTGCGCCGGGGTTATGGATTCCGGACTCGCCGCTTCCGCGGCGATCCGGAATGACGAGGGATGAATCATCCGAACTCCCGCATCAATCGACCTTTGCCCCGGAGAATTTCACGGCCTTGGCCCATTTTTGCGTATCGGCCGCGACGAAGGCGTCAAGCTCGCGCGGGCTCATGATCATCGGCTCGCCGCCCAGGTCGCGAATGCGGTTGGCGATGGCCGGCTCGGCGAGGCTTGCGTTTACGGCTTTGTTGAGGACCGCGATTGTGCCTGCCGGCGTGGCCTTGGGCGCGCCGAGGCCCAACCACAGGCTCACCTCATAGCCCGGGACGACGGAGGCCAACGGCGGAATTCCCGGCAACACCGGCGACGGGTTCAAGCTGGTGACAGCGAGCGCGCGCAGGCGGCCGTCGCGGATAAAGCCGATCGAGTCAATCACGTTGGTGAACAACAGCTGCACGCGGCCCGCCACGAGGTCGGCGAGCGCTGCCCCATTGCCGCGGTAGGGCACGTGAACCATGGATACGCCGGCCATCATCTGAAAGAGCTCGCCCGCCAGATGCGGGGTCGTGCCGTTTCCTGCAGATGCCATATTGATCTTGCCGGGATTCGCCTTGGCGTAGCTGATGAATTCCGCGACGCTTTTGGCCGCGAACGATGGATTTGTCAGCATCACAAGGGGGCCTTGCATGATGCCGGCGACCATCGCGATGTCGCGGGTAAAATCGAACGGCAGGTTCTTGTAGAGTGTTGCATTGATTGCGTTATTTGAAGCCGCCACGAGCAGCGTGCCGCCGTCAGGCCGCGCTTTGACAACAGCTTCGGCGCCGACATTACCGCCGGCGCCTGGGCGGTGATCGATGACGATCGGTTGACCAAGCCTTTGCTGCAGCGACGGCTCGATCAGCCGCGCGACAACGTCGCCCACGGCGCCTGGTGGAAAAGCCACCACGATGTGGATAGGCCCCTGAGCAAGTGAGTCCGCTGTTGCAAGACGCGGAAGGAGCGGCCATGCCGCGGCGCCGATCGAAAGTGACAAAACATTGCGGCGCACCAGATTCATAACGACCGCTCTTATCGCTACCTCGTTTCCTCACCCTGAGGTGCTCGGCGCGCAGCGACGAGCCTCGAAGGGCGAGGCCTCAGCGCCTCGGCCTGCATCCTTCGAGGCTCGCTTCGCTCGCACCTCAGGATGAGGGTCAAAATTGAGTGCGCTTGGTATCATGATGCGGTCGTGATTATGAGGCGGAGCGGCACCCTTGCCGTGATTGCGGAGCGCGTGACGCCGCATGTACCGGATCAGCAAGTTGGCCGACGGCGACGGGGCACTGCCATAGATAAAGGCAATCGATATCTGGGGCACAGGATCGCCAGCGATGCTGCGAAAGACGACATTGGGAAAGCTCATCGTTTTCACGATCTCCGGAAAGACCGCGATGCCGTGGCCAAGCGCGACGTAGCCCAGCACCGCGGTGAAATCGTCTTCGCGGTTGACTACGCGCGGTATGAAATTGCCGATGCGGGCGATGGTTTCGGTATAGCCGGGGAACCCCAGGTCAGCCTCGGACAGGAAACTGACGAACGCCTCGCGAGCGAGCATCGCGGGACTGATGGACTCGTGCCGCGCCAGCGGATGCCCGCTCGAAAGCGCCAGCGCCAAGCCCTGGCGATAGATTTCGAAACCGCGGACGCCCGGTGGATATTTGTGCGGCGCGCGCGTGAAACCGACATCCAGCTCCTTGAAGCCGACACGGTTGCTTCACCTCTCCCCGGAGGGGAGAGGTCGAGCGAGCGGAGCGAGCGAGGGTGAGGGGGTTCGGAAGGTGCAGTCTTTTTTCTGGAAGGTCCGAATCCCCTCACCCCAACCCTCTCCCCTCCGGGGAGAGGGAGCGCGCCGTGCCAGCGCCGCCGCATCAACCTAAAATCATCGCACTTTATTGAGCATGGCGAACAAAGCTGCCACCG
>JASHSE010000663.1 GCA_030036975.1 Xanthobacteraceae bacterium
GGCAGGTGTGCGTACCGCCCTGCCGTCGAGCCGCACCACACAGGCATCCGCCTCCTTGGCGGCATCCGCTTGCGCATAGAACCGGCGCGGCAGCACCGGGCGGGCAACGCGGCGCGCTGCCTCTGTGGGATTGGCGGCGGAACCGCCACTGGTGGGTTCGGCCATGTGACTTTTTAGCCTTTAATGAACAACGCAGCATCCAGGCGCAAAGTGCTGCGGCAGCCCAGCTCGGGTAGACGTAAAATATCGAATATGTTCAAGTGTTTACATCGGATCGGCTGGCCGACGATAAAGTCCCACGGGTGCGGCAAAGTTCCCGCCCCCAATCGCGCTGTTGTTAAGGACCGAGAGTGACAAAACCCTGTTATAACAAGTGGAAGCGGTGGAAATCGGCATCCCGCTCGACTACTATCCGGGTTCGGATTCGGCAACGGAGCCAAACCGTGGGGGCGCGCCGATCCGCGCAGCGTGCGTACCGCTCGAGTGCCGGCGGACGCTGCGGGCAAGAGGAGTCAATGAAACCTACCGACATTTCGGCCCCGGACTACTTCCACAAGGTGGTGGATTGTCAGTGGGCCTGCCCGGCGCACACACCGGTACCCGAATACATCCGTTTGATCGCCGCAGGCCGCTACAGCGACGCCTACATGGTCAACTGGGACTCGAACGTCTTCCCCGGCATTTTGGGGCGGACCTGCGACCGGCCGTGCGAGCCGGCCTGCCGGCGCGGCCGCGTCGAAGCCGAGCCGGTGGCGATCTGCCGATTAAAGCGCGTCGCCGCCGACTTCAAGGACGACATCCGCGCCAGACTGCCCAAGCCAGCGGCGCAGAAGAACGGCAAGCGCATTGCGCTGGTGGGCGGCGGCCCCGCTTCACTCGTGGTGGCGCGCGACCTCGCCCCGCTGGGCTACGAATGCATCGTGTTCGACCAGGACCCGTTAGCCGGCGGCATGATGCGCACCCAGATCCCGAAATTCCGCCTGCCGGAAAGCGTGCTCGACGAAGAGTGCCAGTACATTCTCGAGCTCGGCATCGCGTTCGTCGGCGGCAAGCGCATCGACAGCATGAAGGCGCTGCTCAACGAGAATTTCGACGCGATCTTCGTCGGCTGCGGCGCGCCGCGCGGCCGCGACCTCGACATTCCCGGCCGCAAGGAAGCGGCCAAGAACATCCATATCGGCATCGATTGGCTGTCCAGCGTCTCGTTCGGCCACATCGAGCGCATCGGCAAGCGCGTCGTCGTGCTCGGCGGCGGCAACACTGCGATGGATTGCTGCCGCTCCTCGCGGCGGCTCGGCGGCGACGAGGTCAAGGTCGTGGTGCGCTCCGGCTTTGAGGAAATGAAAGCGTCTCCCTGGGAGAAGGACGACGCGATGCATGAGGATATTCCGATCTTCAATTACCTCGTGCCGAAGGAGTTCACCCACGACAACGGCAAGCTCACCGGCGTGCTGTTCGAAAAGGTCAGGGCGGAGCGCGATGCCAACGGCCGCCGCCAGTTGATCCCGACCGGCGAACCCGATCAGCATTTTCCTTGCGACGACGTGCTGGTCGCGGTCGGCCAGGAAAACGCCTTTCCGTGGATCGAGCGCGATTGCGGCATCGCGTTCGACAAGTGGAACATGCCCAAGGTCGATCCAAAAACCATGGCCTCGACCCACCCGAAGGTCTTCTTCGGCGGCGATGCCGCGTTCGGGCCGAAGAACATCATCTGGGCGGTGGCGCACGGCCACGACGCGGCGATCTCGATCGACCGCCTGTGCCGCGGCGAGGACGTTGCGGTGCGGCCGCCGCCGCAGATCAACGTGGCCAGCCAGAAGATGGGCATCCACGAATGGTCCTACGACAACGAGATCGCACTCGATAAGCGCTATCGGGTGCCGCACCGCGACAAGGCGTTGTCGTTGCGCGACATCAAGTCCGAGGTCGAACTCGGCTACGACGTCGAGCTCGCCTTGAAGGAGGCGGAGCGCTGCCTCAATTGCGACGTGCAGACGGTGTTCACCGGCCAGCTCTGCATCGAATGCGACGCCTGCGTCGACATCTGCCCGATGGACTGCATCACGTTTACGCAGAACGGCGACGAAGCCGAGCTGCGCACCCGGCTGCAGGCGCCGGCGCAGAACCTGACGCAGGACCTCTACATCGGCAACAGCCTCAAAACCGGCCGCATCATGGTCAAGGACGAGGACGTCTGTTTGCATTGCGGCCTGTGCGCCGAACGCTGCCCGACCGGCGCCTGGGACATGCAGAAATATCTGGTCGACATGACTCTCGCGGAACAAGCATGCCACTTCAAAGCGTAAACGATTTCGTCATCCGGTTCGCCAACGTCAACGGCTCCGGTTCGGCGAGCGCCAACGAACTGTTCGCCCGCGCCGTGCTGCGCATGGGCGTGCCGGTCGCGCCGCGCAACATCTTTCCGTCCAACATTCAGGGCCTGCCGACCTGGTACGAGGTGCGCATCTCGGAAGCCGGCCACCTCGGCGCCCGCGGCGGCACCGACCTGATGGTGGCGATGAATCCGCAGACCTGGGACAAGGACGTCGCCTCGATCGAGCCCGGCGGCTACCTGCTGTACGACTCGACCAAGCCGCTGCCGAAGTCGAAATTCCGCGACGACATCAACGTCATCGGCGTGCCGCTGACCGCCATCACCAATTCGACCTATACGGATCCTCGCCAGCGCCAGTTGTTCAAGAACATCATCTATCTCGGCGCACTTTCGGCGCTTCTGGACATCGACCCCAAGGTCATCGAGCAGCTCATCGCGGAGCAGTACAAGGGCAAGGAAAAGCTGCTGTCCTCGAACGTGCACGCGCTCCATCTCGGCCGTGACTACACGCTGAAAAACCTCAAATGCCCGATCGGGTTGCGCGTGCAGAAATCCGACAAGGTGGGCGACCGCATCTTTATCGAAGGCAATTCGGCGGCCGCGCTCGGCGCGGTCTATGGCGGCGC
>JASHSE010000664.1 GCA_030036975.1 Xanthobacteraceae bacterium
TCCTCGTGGTCGCCGCCCTCTCCGCCACCGCCGCGCTGATCTTCGTGCGGCTATCGCCCGACGCCGGCGCAGAGTTGGCGGGACGGAAGGCGGTGGCGGGGCGGGGTGCGTAAGTTGAGCGCTGCTACTGGCAAAAAGCGCCATTGTGGCTCAAACGCCACAAAGATTTTGATCCAGCCTTAATACTACTCGCGAGCTACGCCGCTAGGCTGGCTGAGTGCTCCAGGCGCGATTTGATCATGTCATTAATTTGCCGCGTCGAGTCAATGACTCGTAGCCTCGCCTTGAGATCACGATACAAGAAATGATCTAGCAGGGGCACGAATGCCGCGTGCACAAACGAGGACGTTGCCGTTTGAACACCGTTAAACGACACGACAACCGAACCGGGGTTCCTCAGCGCCTTATGCAGAGCCGCGAATACGCGGTCGCCCTGCTCAGGGGTATTTGCACCGGGAACGATGTCAAGGATGCGAACTACCATTGTAGCTCCTCCCGCTCGTCAGGCAGTACCTCTATTGTACCAGTACGGATTTCGATATCAATCGTGGTCCCTGGGCAGAAACCAACGTCTGGCAATGCTCGATGTTCGATCACATTGCCGTTCCGATGGAACTGTACGATGCTCTCACAAGAGTAAATAGTCACTTTCCCGCCATTTCTCAGCACTACGGCCTTAAGGAGATAGTCTAGCCCAACTCCCTTATTGGTTGTCCTAGATTTAGTCGTAAATCCGTCCTGTACAGCCTGTATTATGGCCGCGTCATCGTCTAGATTTGGCAGCTTTTCCCTTACTTTTTCAGGTATTCCGGGACCAAAATCGGCCAAAGATATGGTAATTATACTATCCCTTGGAAAATGCTGGACAAAAATACTGCCAATTTCATATTGTGTGTGGTCTTGAATATTGTTGAACAGCTCGGAAACGCAAGCTTTGAATGTATATAAAGACGCCTGTGTGATTCCCAGGCGGCCAGCTAACCATGGCACGAAATTGGCCTCAAGCCATGCGTGGCTGTCCTGCTGGGCAATTTGTTGCAGAGGCCTAGTCGTGCCGCGCGGGTGCGACTTCTCCGATAGCTTGTTCCCACAGTGCTGCTCGAAAAATAGCGAATCGTCGAGATATTTAATTGCGTAGCGCTTAGGATCGCAGTTCCGAAGCACAACCTGTGAACCTTGCTCGCTGAGCCAATGTCCCAGATTGCTCAGGAACACCACGCCAGCCGGCTTAATAAAGCTCAGGCGGGAAAAGTCGAAAATGAATTTCTCTGGCCATTTCTCTCCAGCCTCTGTGGTTGCATGCTTCGCCTGGGCAGCTACATCCCCCGCGACCTGGGACAAGGTCACTCCTTCCAGGCGGGCAGGCAGCAATATGACAGGATCGGCCATGACCCCGAACGGATGCGCCCGTTATGAGCATGAGTCCAGAAATTTTCCCGCCATTTCCCAAGCCGGCGGCGTCTGAGGTACAATACCGCAAAAAGGTCTGTTCTATTGTTCCGTCATGCCACGACGAAACCCCCGCGCCAGCAAATAAAGCTCCGCCGAATCCGTGCGGCTGGCCGGCGGTTTGACGTGCTTGACGGTTTCGAAGTCGCGCTTGAGCTCGGCCAATAAGCCGCTTTCGGTGCCGCCCTGCAGGACTTTGCAGAGGAATGCGCCGCCCGGGGCGAGTACCTCGCGGGCGAACAGCGCGGCGGCTTCGGCGAGCGCCATGATGCGCAAGTGATCGGTCTGGCGATGGCCGGTGGCATTGGCGGCCATGTCGGAGAGGACCACGTCGGCCTTGCCCTCGAGCAAGGCTTTGAGCTTCGCCGGCGCGGTCTCGTCCAAAAAGTCGAGCTGCAGAAATTCGACGCCGGCGATCGGCTTTAACTCAAGAATGTCGAGCGCAAGCACGCGGCCGCGCGGGCCAACGCGACGTGCGGCGATTTCGCTCCAGCCGCCCGGCGCGGCGCCGAGATCGGCGACGCGCGCGCCGGGTTGGAGCAGATGATATTTATCGTCGATCTCGGCGAGCTTGTAGGCGGCGCGGGAGCGAAAGCCTTCGCGCTTGGCGCGGGCAACATACGGATCGTTGATCTGGCGCGTCAGCCAGGCGCGCGACGAGGCGCTGCGCTGTTTGTCGGGTTTCAGTCGCCGCGCCACGCCGCGCCCGCCTTAAGTCTCGCCCCAGACGCGGTCTTCGCGCATCATCTCGACCAGCATGCCCTCACGCAAGCCGCGGTCGGCGACGCGCAGCCGCGGGCACGGAAAGGCGCGGCGGATGGCGTCCAGAATGGCGCAGCCGGCGAGCACCAGATCGGCGCGCTCGGCGCCGATGCATGGATTTTTGGCCCGTTCGTCAAAACTCATCGCCATCAGCTCGGCGACCACGGTGGAAATCTGCTCGTCGGACAGCCAGCAGCCGTCGACGCGGCGGCGGTCGTAGCGCCGCAGCTTGAGATAGACGCCGGCGATGGTGGTCACCGTGCCCGAGGTGCCGAGCATGTGAAAGCCGTCGAGGCCAAAACCCTGCGCGTCCTTGAATTTTTGCACGAGCAGCGCGACCTCATCGATCATCGCGTCGTAAATGTCGCGCGTCACCACGGTGCCACCGTAGCGTTCGGCGAGCGTGACGACGCCGACCGGCAGCGACGCCCAGCCCAAAATGTCCGGCGGCGGCGGACCGCATCGACCAAAACCGCGCGGGCCGAGGCGGACCAGCTCCGAGGAGCCGCCGCCGATGTCGAACAGAATGACGCCGGAGGCCGCCGGATCGAACAGCTCGGTGCAGCCGGTCGCGGCAAGGCGCGCTTCGGTGGCGGAGTCGACGATTTCGAGTTCGAGCCCGGCTTGCTCGGCAACGCGCGCGCAAAACGCCTGCGCGTTCTCGGCAGCGCGGCACACCTCGGTGGCAATCAGCCGCGCCCGACTGACCCGGCGCGCCCGCATCTTGTCGCGGCAGACCAAGAGCGCGTCGACCGCGCGGGCAATCGCCGCCTCGCTGATGCGGCGCGACGCGGCGAGGCCTTCGCCCAGGCGGATGATGCGCGAAAAAGCATCGACCACGCGAAAGCCGGACGCCGTCGGCCGCGCGATCAGGAGCCGGCAATTGTTGGTACCGAGATCGAGCGCCGCGTAGGTCTGCTGCGGCTCATTGGCGCCGTGGGCCTCATCCTCGGCGAAGCCGTCGCGGCGGATGCCGTAGGGCGTGCGCCGGCCCCAGCGCGGCCGCCGCCGTCCGTTGCGATAGCCGTCGCGGCCGCCTTGCGGCGGGCCCTCGGCGTCCATGCCAAAACCTTTCCGCCGCGCTGGAGCGCAAGGCGCTCGGACGGCGCGGCCTGTATTCAAGACCAAATCGGGCGAAAATGTACCAGCCGCCAGGCTTTGGGCAAGCTGCCGCTGCCGTGATGATGTGCCATGCGGGGGGTACGGCTTGCCGGCCTTTCTCAAGTCCCTTATGTCAGCGCATCAATGCTTTACGGGATCGAACGGGATGAATTTTCAGCACCCCGCGAGCGGCCGGGCCGACTCGCCTGACGCCGACAAATGGTCGATAGAAAAATTTGCCGTCGGCCAATCGGTGCCGCGGCTCGAGGATCCGCTGCTGTTGCGCGGCAAGGGCCGCTACACCGACGACGTCAGCCTGCCCGGCCAATGCTACGCGGTCATGGTGCGCAGCCAAGTCGCCCACGGCGTGATCCGCGGCATCGAGGTCGAGGCCGCGCGGAAAATGCCGGGCGTGCTCGACGTTTTCACCGGCGCTGACCTGAAAGCTTACGGCCCGCTCAAATGCATCGTGCCGTTTAACAACCGCGATGGCTCGCCGATGAAGAAGCCGCTGCGGCCGGCGCTGCCGACCGACAAGGTGCGCTATGTCGGCGATCCGGTCGCTTTCGTGGTCGCCGAGACGGTGCTCGCCGCCAAAGACGCCGCCGAGGCGGTGACGCTCGACATCGAGCCGCTTGCCGCGGTGATCACGGCCGAAGAAGCCGCTGTGCCGGGCGCACCGCAGCTTTATGATGACGCGCCGAACAACATCTCGCTCGACTATCATTACGGCGATGCCGAAGCGGTGAATGCCGCGTTTGCCAAGGCGGCGCATGTGACGCGACTGAAGCTTGTGAACAGCCGGCTCGTGGTCAGCGCCATGGAGCCGCGTGCCGCGCTTGCCGCCTATGACGGCAACCGCTTCACGCTCTATGTCGAATCGCAGGGCGTATTCGGCATGCGCGCCAATCTCGCCGAAGCGCTCGGCGTGCAGGCCAAGGACGTGCGCGTGTTGACCGGCCAGGTCGGCGGCTCATTCGGCATGAAGGCGGCGGTGTTTCCCGAATACATCTGCGTGCTGCACGCTGCGCGCGCGCTGGGCCGGCCGGTGAAGTGGACCGACGAGCGATCCGGCAGCTTCGTCTCCGACAGCCACGGCCGCAATCACGACGTGGTCGGCGAGCTTGCGCTCGATGCCGACGGCAATTTTTTGGCCGTGCGCCTGACGAGCTTCGCCAATATGGGCGCATTTCTCTCCCCGGTGGCGCAGATGCCGGGCACGATCAACGCGGTAAAAAACGTGCAGGGCATGTACCGCACGCCGCTGATCGAAGTCTCGACCAAATGCGTGTTCACCAACACTTCGCACGTCTCCGCCTACCGCGGCGCCGGCCGGCCGGAAGGCAATTATTATATGGAGCGCCTGGTCGATGCGGCGGCAGCCGAGCTCGGCGTCGACCGCATGCAGCTGCGGCGGCGCAATCAGATCCGTGCGCAGCAGCTGCCCTACAAAACCGCGTCGGCAGTGACCTATGACAGCGGCGACTTCGCAGGTTTGACCAAACAGGCGCTCGAGCTTGCCGACGTCAAGGGTTTCGCCAAGCGCAAGCGCGACAGCCGCAAGCGCCGCAAGCTGCGCGGACTTGGTGTCGGCGCTTTCCTCGAAGTCACCGCGCCGCCATCGAAAGAGCTGGCCGACATCAAGTTCAATGCCGACGGCACTGTGACCCTGGCGACCGGTACGCTCGATTTCGGCATGGGCCACCTCACGCCATTCGCGCAGGTGCTTGGTGAACGGCTCGGCATACCCATCGACAGAATTTCCCTGGTGCAGGGCGACAGCGACCGGCTCATTGCCGGCGGCGGCTCCGGCGGCTCGAAATCGATCATGCATACCGGCACCGCGATCGTCGAAGCGGCGGCGAAAATCATCGAGAAGGGCAAAGAGCTCGCGGCCTATGCGCTCGAAGCCGCGCCCGCCGACATCGCCTTCGAGCGCGGCCGCTTTGTCATCGTCGGCACCGACCGCGCCATTTCGATCATGGAGCTGGCGCAAAAACTGCACAACGGACTCAAGCTGCCTGCCGACGCGCCGCAAACGCTCGATCTCGCCCATGTCAGCGACGGACCTGGCGCTTTCACCTTCCCCAACGGCTGCCACATCGCTGAAGTGGAAGTCGACCCCGATACCGGCACGGTCGAAATCGTCAACTACGTCAGCGTCAACGACTTCGGCACGGTGATCAATCCGCTGATCGTCGCCGGGCAATTGCACGGCGGCGTGGTGCAAGGCATGGGCCAAGCCTTGATGGAGCTTGCAGTCTATGACCGCGACGGCCAGTTGCTCACCGGCTCGTACATGGATTACGCCATGCCGCGCGCTGCCGACGTGCCTCCGGTCGCCGTCGCCGATCACCCGGCGCCGGCCAAGACCAATCCGCTCGGCGTCAAGGGCTGTGGCGAAGCCGGCTGCGCCGGCGGCCTCGCTTCGGTGATGAACGCGGTGATCGACGCGCTCGCCGAGCGCGGCATCCGCCATCTCGACATGCCGCTGACGCCGTTCCGCATCTGGCAGGCGCTGCATGCCGCCGAGGCGGCCGCCCAGCCCCGCCGGCCATGACGCAAGCCATTTCCGTCCACGCATTGCGGCCCGCCGAATCGCGGCTGATCGCTGCGGTGTGCGCCGCGCATATGATGAGCCATTATTATATGCTTCTGCTGGCGCCGCTGTTCGCCTTCGTGCGCGCCGATTTCAAGGTCAGCTACACCGAGCTTGCGCTGGCGCTCACCGTCTTCAATGTCGTGTCCGGACTCCTGCAAACGCCGGTCGGCTTCATCGTCGACCGCTTCGGCGCCCGCATGATGCTGATCGCCGGGCTCACGGTGGCGACAATCGCCTATGCGATCGCCGGCATCGCCAATTCCTATTGGGTGTTCGTCGCCATGTACGGGCTTGGCGGCGTCGGCAACACCGTTTTTCATCCGGCCAATTATTCGCTGTTGTCGCATTACGCGCCGAAGCAGAAGATCGGCCAGGTTTTTGCCTTTCATTCCTTCGCCGGCATCGTCGGCTCGGCGATCGCGCCGCCGACGTTGCTTTACATGCAGCATCTGTTCGGATGGCGCGGCGCCTATGTGGGCGCCTCGGTCATCGGCCTCATCGTCCTTGCGGTGCTGATCGCGCAGCCGGAGCCGGAAACCGTCGAGCCGCACGCCGCCAGAGCGCGCGCCAAAGCCCGCGCCGGCGGCGGCTCGACCTGGAGCGTGCTGCTGACGGCGCCTATTCTGCTCAATCTCGCCTATTTCGTCCTGACCTCGATCATGGGCGGCGGGCTCAACACGTATCTGGTCGTGGCGCTGGGCGCGCTGCATGCAACGCCGGTCGGCATCGCCAACATGGCGCTGACCAGCCTGCTGGCCTTCAATGCGCTCGGCGTACTGGCCGGCGGCGTTCTGGCCGGCCGCACCACCCATCATGCCGTGGTCGCCGCATCCGGGCTCGCGGTCGGCGGCGTCGTCACCGCGCTGGTCGGGCTGTTCAGCTTGCCGGCGGCGGGGTTGATCGCGCTCATGGGTTTTTCCGGCTTCTGCGTCGGCGCCACCTATCCGTCGCGCGACATGATGGTGCGCGCGGTGACGCCGTCCGGCGCCTACGGCTTGGTGTTCGGTTTCGTCAGCGTCGGCTTCAATATCGGCGCCAGCATCGCACCGCTGGTCTACGGCTACCTGATGGACAACGGCGCGCCGCGCGCCGTCTTCCTCTTGTCCGCGGCGGTCAGCATTCTGTGCATCTCGACCGTGACCTTCGGCTTTTCCAAGCGCCAAACGGCGTGAGGCGCGGACGATCGGAGGCCTTGACGGATCGCGCGATGCGGCGCGCAAAATCGCCAAAGCCGGAGAAATTTGAGATATGCGCGTGAGGCGCGCGATGTGGCGCTCCGTGAGTTTGGCGAGCATTTGCGCCGCGTCGCTCTCTGTGTTCGCGGCCGGCAATGTCCCGGCGGCGGCGCAGGCGCCGCAACAACACGCCTGGCTCGATCCCGGCCTGTCGCAGCAGGCCAAGGCCGAGGGCGTGCTCACCGTCTATGGCTCGATGAACGAGGCCGAAGCGCTGCCGCTGTGGAAGCTGTTCCAGGACGAAAGCGGCATCAAGGTCAGCTACGTGCGTTCCTCGGACACCCAGATCATGGTGCGCGTCGCCATCGAGGAGCGGGCGCGGCAGCGCTCCTGGGACATCGCGCTCACCACCACGGTGCCGCAACTGCCGACGGCATTTCTGGCGCCGTTCGACCCGCCGCAGGCTGCTGGCCTGATGCCGCAGGCACGCGACCCCAACCGCCGCTGGTACGGCGTCTACGCCAATTACAACGCGCCAGCCTACAACACGAAATTCGCCGAGCGGGCGGATCTGCCGAAGAGCTACGAGGATTTCGCCGCGCACAAGGAATGGCGCGGCAAGATCGCGATCGACGGCACCGACAACGAGTGGCTCGCCGCGCTTTGTGCCGCCTATGGCGCGGAGCGCGGCCGCGCAATCGTGAAAAATATCGTCGCCGCGCTCGATCCGG
>JASHSE010000665.1 GCA_030036975.1 Xanthobacteraceae bacterium
TGCCGCTGTTGATCGGCGGCGCCACCACGAGCCGCACCCACACCGCGGTGAAGATCCATCCCAATTACCGGCGCGGCCAGGCGATCTACGTCAATGATGCGAGCCGCGCCGTCGGCGTCGTCGCGTCGCTGTTGTCGCGCGAGACGCGCACGCGCGCCATCTCCCAAATACGCGCCGAATATGCCCGCATCGCCGCCGCCCATGCGCGCGGCGAGGACAACAAGCGCCGCCTGTCGCTTTCTGATGCGCGGCGGAACGCGCGGCGGCTGAACTGGTCCGGCGCTTACGTGCCGCCCGTTCCGCGTGTCCTCGGCGTGCGCAGTCTTGACGACATCGCGATCGCAGACCTGTTCGATATTATCGACTGGTCACCGTTCTTCGCCGCCTGGGAGCTGAACGGCAAATTTCCGGCGATCCTGGATGATGCCAAGGTCGGCGAAGCCGCGCGCAACCTGTTCGCCGACGCGCAAGCGATGCTGGCGCGCGCGGCGGAAGAAAACTGGTTCCGCGTCGCCGCGGTGTTCGGCCTGTTTCCCGCCAACAGCGCCGGCGACGACATTGTGGTGTTCGCCGACGAGACGCGGCGTGCGCCGCGCGCGGTGCTGCACACGCTGCGCCAGCAACTGGCGCGCCGCGAGGGCCGCGCCAACGTGGCGCTCGCCGATTTCGTGGCGCCGCGCGACAGCGCGCTCGCCGATTACATCGGCGCCTTCGCGGTGACGGCAGGCATCGGCGAAGAAGCCGTGGTCGAGCGCTTCAAGCGCGCCAACGACGATTATTCGGCGATCATGGCCAAGGCGCTGGCCGACCGGCTTGCCGAAGCGTTGGCCGAGCACTTGCACCAGCGCGTGCGCCGCGAATTCTGGGGCTACGCGCCCGACGAAGCGCTGAGCAGCACCGAGCTGATCGGCGAACAATATCGCGGCATCCGGCCGGCGCCCGGCTATCCGGCGCAGCCCGACCACAGCGAGAAGGCGGCGCTGTTCGAACTGCTCGACGGCGAGCGCCAGATCGGGGTGAAACTCACTGAAAGCTTCGCCATGTGGCCCGGCGCCTCGGTGTGCGGCCTCTATTTCAGCCATCCCGAAAGCTACTATTTCGGCGTCGGCCGCATCGAGCGCGACCAGGTCGAGGACTACGCCGCGCGCAAGGGCTGGACCATCGAGCAAGCCGAAAAATGGCTGGCGCCGATCCTCAATTATGATCCCGTGGGAGCGCGCACGGCGGCGGAATAGGTTGCGCGTTGCGCGGAGCACGGCGGCGGAGTGGCGGGCTACGGCAAACCATGATAGGGCTCGACGGACCGTGGCGATCAAAGAAGGGGAGCGCTTCAATGGCTCGACTGGTGGTGATGTATAAGACGCCGCAAGATGCGGCCGCGTTCGACAGGCATTACTTCGAAAAGCACGTGGCGATCGCCAAGAAAATTCCAGGCGTGCGCAAATACGAAGTCAGCCAGGGCGCGGTCACAAGTCCGATGGGCGGCACCAACTATCACCTGGTGGCGATTCTCGAGTTCGATAACGTCGCCGCCATCCAAAACGCTTTCGCCAGCGCCGAAGGCCAGGCCGCCGTGGCCGACGTCCAGACTTTTGCCACCGGCGGCGTCGATATTTTCATGTTCGACAGCCGGCAAGTGTGAGGCAGCCGCCCATACTTAATTCCTCATCCTGAGGCGCTCGGCGCGCAGCGCCGAGCCTCGAAGGACGAGGCCCGGGCGCCTCGGCCTGCATCCTTCGAGGCTCGCTTCGCTCGCACCTCAGGATGAGGAACGTAGGCTAAGCGCCGACTTTTCTTTTGATCGCTCCCTCGACGAACAGCGCCGCCTCGAGCGCGGCGCGGTCGCGGCCGAAGCGGCCGACGATTTGGATGCCGAGCGGCAGGCCGGAATCGTCGACAAAGCCAGGCACGTTGATGCATGGCGTGCCGAGGAGCGTCCATAGCCGGTTGAAGGCGGGATCGCCGGTCGTTTCGAGGCCGCGCGGCGCCGCGCCGGGCGCCGACGGCGTCAGGATCACGTCGTAATCCGTCATGGTGTCGGCGAATACTTGGCGGCCGCGGCTCGCGGTGCGGCGCGCGGCATCGTAGGCGTCGGCGGCGATCGCGGCGCCGCGGTCGAGCTGCTCGCGCAATGGCCGGCCGATCAGATCGCGGTGGCGGCCGTACTCGAAGGCGAGCGCGCGGAAGGTTTCGTAATCCTGGATGACGAACTGCGCGCCATAGGCGTCTTCCAGGTCCTTGGGCAGCGTCACGTCGGCCACTTTGGCGCCGGCGGCTTGCGCGATGCGCGCGGCGGTCTCAACTGCGTTCTGCATCGCGGCGCTCGCTTTCAGCCACAGATGCGTGCGCGCCAGCGCGATACGCGGCGCGGCCGGCGCCGCCCTGTCGATCCGCAAATCGCGGTCGAGGATCGCCGCCGCCGCAAAGGCGACATCGGCGACGCCGGCGCCGAACAGGCCGGCAGTGTCGAGATGCCAGGCCACGTCCTTGACGCCGACCAGCGGGATCAGCCGATACGAGGGCTTAAAGCCGGCGACGCCGCAGAACGCAGCCGGGCGGATCACCGAGCCCGCGGTCTGGGTGCCGAAGGCGAGCGGCACCATGCCGGCGGCGACCGCCGCGGCCGAGCCGGACGACGAGCCGCCCGGCGTGTGGGCAAGACTGTGCGGATTGCGCGTGCCGGCCGGTACCATCGAGGCCATCTCGGTGGTCACGGTCTTGCCCAAAACGTTGCCGCCGGCGCGCCGCGTCAGCGCCACCGCGGCGGCATCGGCGCGCGGCCGATAGCCGGCATAGATCGGCGAGCCGTACTGGGTCGGCAGGTCGGCGGTGGCGAAAATGTCCTTGAACGCCACCGGCAGGCCGGCGAGCGGCGTTGTCGCCCATCGCGCCTCGTCGGCGCGCCGGCGCGCCGCATCGAGATCGAGCGCCACGAAGGCGCCGATCTCTTTTTCGTGCGCGTCGATCGCCTCGGCGCACAGTTCGACGGCGCCCCGCGGCGACAACGCGCCGGCTTTGATGCGGCTGACAAGATCGAGCGCTGAAAGCATTGATCCCCCAATTCGTGATCCTGCTACGGACCCAGATATTGATTCGTCATTCCGGGGCCGA
>JASHSE010000666.1 GCA_030036975.1 Xanthobacteraceae bacterium
GCACGGTGATGCCGGTATTGTCGAAGCGCTCGGGCACGACGATACCGTCGGGCACCAAGGCATGGCGCTCGACCAGGGCACGGCAGACCAGACCATGGGTGACCACGACCAGGGTGCCGTTCACGCTGCGGCGCCGCTCGACGATGAAAGCGAAAGCTGCAGCGACGCGGGCGTGAAATGTCGGCCAGTCTTCGCCGTTGGGTGGCGCGAAGTCCGGGCCAAACGGGTTTTCGGCCAACGCGGCATATGGCACGCCGCGCAGATCGCCAAAATTGCGCTCCTGCAGTAACGGACTTTGTTCGATCGCAATGCCGGAGCAAGCGGCAAGCGGCGCCGCCGTCATGCGGGCGCGCAGCAAGTCGCTGCATAGGACGTGAACAAAGCCGTCAGCGGACAGGCGCCGTGCCAGATGCCCGGCCTGACGCAGGCCGCGTGCGTTGAGCGGCACGTCGGGACGCTGCAGAATGCGCGCCGCGTTGCCATCGGTCTCGGCATGGCGAACGAGCAAAATCGTCATGCCGCGTCATTAGCAGCGTTGGCCCGCGCAGGCGAGGGTTGAGCGGCAATGAAGAGCCCGGTCTTGTCCGGGCGCACCACGACAGGTCACCGGGCCTTCGCTTTTTATCATTGCCGGTCCGCGGCTTCTGCTACAATGCCAAGATGCGGTCTTTCGCGGGGGCGGGAGAGGTTAGCGATGCATTGCAAGCAGTTCAGAGCGTCGGCGGTCGTGCTGTCGGCTGCATTCGTGACGGTCGCGCTGCACGGCGCCGCGGCACAGGGGGCAGCGCCGCCACCACCGCCGCCGGCTCAGGGGGCGCCGCCGGCGCAAAACGCGCCGCCACCCCCGCCGGAGCAGAATGGGCCGCCGCCGGCGGAGCAGAACGGGCCACCGCCGGCGGAGCCGGGGGCGTCGACAGCGGTGACGCACAGCAGCGTCAACCTGCGCAACGGGCCGGGCACCAGCTACACCATCGTCACCCTGATCCCGGCCGGCTCGTCCGTCGACGTTAGCGACTGCAAGAGCGGCTGGTGTCAGGTCACGTTCAACGGCAACAACGGCTACATCATCGAAACCAGCATCGCGCCCGGCGCTCCCGCAGCCGGCGCGTCGCGTCGCCCGGGGCCTCCGCGTGGCTATGCGGGTCCGCCCGGTGCTCCGCCGCCGGGATATGGGGCGCCGCCGCCCGGCTACTATCCGCCGCCGCCCGGCTATTACCCGCCGCCGCCTGGCTACTATTACGGCTATGGCCCTTATTACGGACCGTATTGGGGCTGGCGGCGCGGTTACTGGTGGCGCTGACAAACGACGTCCACGCTTGTACCGGCCGGCGGCGCCGAGCGGTTTCAGATCGCGCGCAAGACTTTCAATTGTTGGTGGCCGCGAGAAGCAGCCATGCCGGCCGGGAGGGTGCGCGAGCCGCATTAATCGCGGCCAAAGCTGCGAACTTTACCCTCCGTTAAGCCATTCGCGCGCTTCATGGACGCGGCGGTTAGCGATACCCAGGGCTTGGCTGCCATCGATCGCCTGGGTCTTGCGGCTCCGAAACGAGCCAATGGTATTGGTTGCTGCCATGATGGATCCTGCGCAGGCAAAAATCCGCGCGAATTCCGCTGCCGCGCGAGCGGCACGACGCGGCCAATCGCGGCGATCGAAAAATTGGATGATCGTTGTGTCGCTCGGCGTTGCGGGCGGCGCGGCGGCGCTGGCGGGCTTCTCGCCGCGGCTTTTTTCAGCCAAATCTTCGACCACCGTTACCGAGGCTGTGCCGGAATCGCTGCCGACCGGCGCGATTGCCGAGAGCGACATACCGGCCTGCCGGCGCCTGACGTTCGACAGCAAAGGCCAGATCGTTCGCGACGTTGTGCCGTGCGACGGCAGCGTTCGTGATGCGCGCGGCCAGCCTGTACCGGTCGGTACGATTCAACGGCTGAACGCGATCAGCAAAGCGTTTGCGGGACATTGATCGTCGTATGACGACGGCGCGGCACCCGGATCGGCGGCCAATCGTGCGTACGTCATGAGCACCGGTAATCCGGCCGTCCTTCTGATCTCCGACCGCGACGATCAGAGCCGCGAATTGGGCCACTGGATCGGCCGCGTTTGGACTTGCCGAAATATCGCCCTGGACGAGCGGCCTGCCGGTGCGAACGCGGTGGCCGCAATCGTCATCGATGTGGCGTTTCGCGATGCCGCCGGCATTGCGCGGCTGCGATCGCTGTTGGCGCGGTATCGAGCCGCAGCGACGCCGATTATGGCTGTGCTGCGCGACAATAGCCACTACGGGCAGGTTCAAGCGGTCGCGCTTGGCGCCACCAGTGTGCTGCCGCCTACGGCGTCATCAGCGGAGGTTTGCCGGGCACTTGCCGAGGCACTTGGCGCCGCCGCCCCCGCCCCCGCCACGCCGGCAAATGCGGCAGCGTCCGCCGCCGAGCACGTGGAACATGCGCGGGTCGAGTTTCATACCATCTTCCGCGCGGCAACATATGGAGAAGCTTTCACGCGGGCGGAGGTCGAGAACGCCACGGGCTCGGTGGTCGAAGCGGTCGCCGACGGCGGCATCC
>JASHSE010000066.1 GCA_030036975.1 Xanthobacteraceae bacterium
CCGCAACCGGAATGGCTGATCGACCGCGCCCAGCTGTCGAAGCAGGTGCCGCGGGTGCGCGCCGACGACCTGTGGCTGGTCGCGCCCGAGAAGCTGGAAGCGGCCCAGGACGAGGCGACGATCCTGGCCATCCGCGACCAGGAGCGCGCCGGCCTCGACATCATCACCGACGGCGAACAGCGGCGCGAGAGCTATTCGAACCGCTTCGCCACCGCGCTCGAGGGCATCGACGTCGAGCATCCGGGCACCACGATCAACCGCAGCGGCAAGCCGATCCCGGTGCCGCGCGTCGTCGGCCCGATCCGCCGCACCCGGCCGGTCGAACTGCGCGACCTGAAAGTGCTGCGCGCCAATACCGACCATCCCATCAAGGCCACGGTGCCCGGCCCTTTCACCATGAGCAAGCAGGCGCAGGACGATTATTACGGCGACGAGGAAGCCGTAGCACTCGCCTATGCGGACGCGGTCAATGCCGAAATCAAGGATTTGTTCGCCGCCGGCGCCGACGTGGTGCAGATCGACGAGCCGTGGATGCAGCAGCACCCGGAAAAAGCCCGGCAGTACGGGGTCAAGGTGCTCGATCGCGCGCTCGAGGGCGTGCGCGGCACCGTGGCGGTGCATCTGTGCTTCGGCTACGCGGCCGTGGTGCACGACAAGCCGTCCGGCTATTCGTTCCTGCCGGAGCTCGACGGCTGCAAGGCGCAGCAGATTTCCATCGAGGCAGCCCAGCCGAAGCTCGATCTCGCGGTCTTGCGGCAGCTACCCTCGAAAACCATCATTCTGGGTGTGATCGACCTGGCCGACATGGAAGTCGAGACGGCCCAGACCGTGGCCGACCGCATTCGGCGGGCGCTGGCCCACGTGCCGGCAAGTCGGGTGGTGGTGGCGCCCGATTGCGGCATGAAATACCTGCCGCGGCCGGTCGCCTTTGCTAAAATGCAGGCGATGGCCGAAGGCGCAGCCCTGGTGCGGCGCGAGATCGCGGGTTGATGAGAACAAACAAGGAGATTGCCATGCCGTATGTGACCGAAGACACCCTAACCGACATCGCGCTCGAACGCTGGAAGGACATTCCCGACCCGCGGCTGAAAGAAGTCATGACGTCGCTGGTCAAGCACCTGCACGCCTTCGTGCGTGATATCGAGCCGACGCAGGCCGAATGGGCCACCGCTATCGATTTCCTCACCCGCACCGGGAAAATGAGCGACGACAAGCGCCAGGAGTTCATCCTGTTTTCCGACGTACTCGGCGTCAGCATGCTGGTCGACGCCATCAATCACCGCCAGTCAAACGGCGCGACGCCGAGCACGGTGGAGGGGCCGTTCCACATCCCGGATGCTCCGGTCATGGGTAACGGCGCCAACATGGCGGCCAACGCACCCGGAATTGCCTGCTTCTGCATCGGCAAGGTGCAGGGGCTCGCCGGCGAGTCGGTCACGGGTGCCACGCTCGATCTCTGGCAGACCGACGGCGAAGGTTTTTACGAGGCGCAACGGCCGGGCATCGACGGCCCGTGGATGCGCGGCATCTACCGCGCCCAGCCGGACGGCTCTTACCTCATCCGCACCGTGGCGCCGATCGCCTATACGATTCCGATGGACGGCACGGTCGGCGAGCTGATGAACCGGACCAACATGAGCCACATGCGGCCGGCGCACATTCATTTCGCCGTCAACGCACCCGGCTACCATGGCCTCGTCACCCATCTGTTCCAGGCCGGCGACGAATGGATCAACGACGATGCGGTGTACGGCGTCAAGGAGCCGCTGATCGTCGACTTCAAGAAAATGCCGGCCGGCAGCAAGGCGCCAAGCGGCGAGCTCATGAACGAGCCGTTCTACGTGGTGAGCTACGACTTCGTGCTGGAGCGCAAGGCGCAAGCCGCGGCGGCTTGAGGAGTGGTGTAGCTCAATAGAGTCTCGTCGTCATTGCGAGCGAAGCGAAGCAATCCAGAGCGGCGTGGCAGCTGCTGGATTGCTTCGTCGCTTCGCTCCTCGCAATGACGATCTCATTAACTCGCGCTGCGCTCCAGCGCCTTGCGATCCCATTGCGCCAGGTCGGCGGCCGCTGCGTATGTTTCCTGAAAGAAGCCGAGCAACAGCGCACCGGGATCGGCGGCCTGCCGTACCGCATCGTAAGGCAAGATGAACTGGCCGAGATTGCCGTCGTAGAACGCGCCGGCGGTTGCCAGCCGCGTATCGCCGTAACCGGCAGGCTCCGGATAAGCATAGACGTAAAAGGCGGCGCGGCCGTAGCCGCCATTGCCCGGCCAGAACCCGCAGCTGGACACTTCGTGCGAATAGGCTTCCGCCATCGCCCAATCGGGGACGTTCGGCGTGTGGCCCTTGGGCGGCGGCGCGGTGCGGCCGGAAAACCGCGTCACCGCGAGGTCGAAGCTGCCCCAGAAAAAGTGCACCGGGCTCGCTTTGCCGACAAAGCGGGCGCGAAACGCATTCATCACCCGGTTAGCCTGGACCAGCACCTGATGGAAGCGGCGCACGCAAGCCCCATCGT
>JASHSE010000067.1 GCA_030036975.1 Xanthobacteraceae bacterium
GCCTGCATCCTTCGAGGGCCGCTTCGCGGCCACCTCAGGATGAGGGCAATTAAAGAGCTGCTGCAGGAAATGAAAATCATCTTTCTCGGGCTGGTCGGCTTGTTTTTGGGCGCGCTCATCGGCGGCGGCCTCGGCTTGGTCTGGCTGCGCTCGCAATGACGGGTCTACGCCTTGCGCAGAAAATCGAAATCGCAGCCCATTTCGGCCTGCAGCACGCTGTGCATGTAGAGCCGGGCGTAGCCGCGCGCGGGCATCGCCGCGAACGGGCGATGCGCGGCGCGGCGCTTCGCCAGCTCGGCATCGTCGACCAATAGATCGAGGCGACGCTCGGCGACCGAGAGCTTGATGCGGTCGCCGCTGCGCACCAGCGCCAGCGGGCCGCCGATTGCGGCTTCGGGCGAAACGTGCAGCACGATGGTGCCGTAGGCGGTGCCGCTCATGCGCGCGTCGGAAATGCGCACCATGTCCTTGACGCCGGCGCGCGCCAGCTTTGCCGGGATCGGCAGATAGCCGGCCTCGGGCATGGCGTAGCCGCTCTTCGGCCCGGCATTCTGCAGCACCAGAAAATCGTCGGGCGCGACGTCGAGATCAGGCGCATCGATGCGCGCGGCGAGATCGTCGAGCGAGGCAAACACCACGGCGCGGCCCTCGCGCTCGAACAGAAGCGGGTCGGCGGCGGAGCGCTTGATGATGGCGCCGTTCGGAGCGAGCGAGCCGAACAGCGCCGCAAGTCCGCCTTGTTTCTGATAGGGCTCGGCGAGCGGGCGGACGACGTCGCGGTCGACCCACGGCGCTTCGCCCGCCAAACGCTCGCCGAGCGTCTCGCCGGTCACCGTCATGCAGTCGAGATGCAGGAGCGGTTTTAGCTCGCGCAACACCGCGCCGATGCCGCCGGCGGCGAACAGATCCGACATGTAATGCCGTCCGGTCGGCTTAAGATCGACCAGGATCGGCGTGGCGTCGGACAATTCGTTCAGGCGCTTGAGCGACACCGCGACGCCGGTACGGCCGGCGATCGCGGCCAAATGAATGAGCCCGTTGGTCGAGCCGCCGATGGCGAGCAGCACGCGCAGCGCGTTCTCGATCGACTGTGCGGTGACGATGCGGCTCGGGCGGAGCGCGGTGCCGACCAATTCGACGGCGCGGCGGCCGCTGGCCTCGGCGGCGCGCAGCCGGTCGGCATGCACCGCCGGAATCGCCGCAGTGCCCGGCAGCGTCATGCCGAGCGCCTCGGCGATCGACGCCATGGTGCTGGCGGTGCCCATCACCGCGCAACTGCCGGTCGTGGTGGCGAGGTTGCCTTCGATCTCGGCGATGTCGCGGCTGGAAATTTCCCCGGCGCGGTATTTGGCCCAGAACCGCCGGCAGTCGGTGCAGGCGCCGAGCCGCTCGCCGTGATAAGCCATCGGCAGCATCGGGCCGCCGATCAGCACGATGGCCGGCAGGTCGGCCGAGGCGGCGCCCATGATCAGCGCCGGCACAGTCTTGTCGCAGGCGCCGATCAGCACCACCGCGTCCATCGGCTGGGCGCGGATCATTTCCTCGACGTCCATCGCCATCAGGTTGCGGAACATCATGCTGGTCGGATGCAAAAAGACTTCGCCGAGCGAAACGGTCGGAAAGTCGAGCGGCAGGCCGCCGGCGGCGATGACGCCGCGCTTCACCGCGTCGACCAGTTCGGGAAAGTGCCGGTGGCAATTGTTGAAGCCGCTCGCCGACTGGGCGATGCCGACGATCGGCCGCGCCAGCATGTCGGCCGAATAGCCCATCGATTTGGCGAACGAGCGCCGCAGGTAGAGCGAGAAGTCGGCGTCGCCGTAATTGGTCAGCCCGCGCGCCAGTCCGTGTCGTTGTTTGTCGTGCGTGGTCAAGATTGCCTCTTCCGTCGGGAATCGCAAACCCGGTTCGCAGTGTCGAAGCAAACATTTGATGCAGATTTGTTCTGTAGCGCTCCCCTATCTGTTTGTCCGGAGCAGGCCCCGAAAATCTTCGGGTGTGTTGATGGCAATGCCCTGATAGGAGCCGACTACGAGCAGATCTTTATCGCGCGTCACAATTCGATCGGCGCGACCCGCTACTGCACAGGCTATGATCATATCGTCGGTCGGATCGCGCACGACCCCAGTCAGCGGTGAAACGTTACGGACGATCTCAGAAATTCGAAGGAGACCTCGACAGAAAGAATGAGCACGCTCGTCAGTAGTGATAGCGCGCCTGCAGCCTCGCGCTGGTGAGAAGCTTGCGCCATGTCTCCGCGATGATTGCCGGTGAAAGCAAAAGGACGAAACGTTCATCGGTCGCCAGAGAGAGGAGTTCATCCGACAGTCCACCCGGTCGTAGAAAAGCGCTGATAAGCACCGTACTGTCGAACACGGCGCGCGTCATCGACGCTTGCGCCGTTCGTCTGCCTTGTCGTTTGCGAGCATGTCCGCGATTTGCCGCTCTTCCTCCTCGGCAGGAGGTCGAGGGGTCGGGCCGACGTAGCGCACGCCGGATTGCGCCCTGCGTACATCGGCGAAGCCTGCACTGCGGCGTGCTGCGGGCGACCGCTTGAGCAGAATGCCGTCCTCCACTTCCTCGGCCTCAATGGCATCATCCGCCGCGCTGGTAAGCACATTGCGGAGATCCTCCGGAAGGGTCACTTGGTTACCATGAACGGGCACCTTGGGCATATGTGTCTCGATCCTTGTGGCGAACGGCGCTTAAAGGCCCTTGAAATCCAAGTATACCACGGCGGCGCGTCTCGGCTAATCGATCGCATCCGGATCGCCGGCGAACTCCATCGGCGTATAGAAGCCGCCGTGAAACTGCGCGGCGATCGCGTTCTCCTTCCTGCCCTGGGCCAAAATCTCGGCGGCGAATTGTTCGGAATCGTCCTGCGGCCGGTAGCCGAGGAATTTGGCGTTGGTGTTGTCCCAGCGGCTGCGCAGGTTGTTGGACACGCCGTAGACGACGACGAAATGATAGCGCGGATGATCGATGCAGCGGCGCACGAGCTGCACCATGTCGCGATGGCTGATCCAGGTGAGCAGCTGCCGCGCGTCGGTCGGCCGGTCCGGCGTGACGAAGCTGCCGATGCGCAGGCAGGCGACGCTCAAGCCGTATTTGTCGGCATAGAGCCGGCCGAGCGCCTCGCCGAACACCTTTGACACGCCGTAGCGCGTGTCCGGCCGCGGCGCCACCGTATTGTCGATGAAGCGCTCGCGGCGATGAAAGCCGATGGCGTGATTGGAGCTGGCGAACACGATGCGCTTGACGCCGCTGCGGCGCGCCGCCTCGAACACGTTGTAGCAGCCCTCGATGTTGAGCGGCAGCACCTTGTCCCATTCGGCCTCGGTTGATTGGCCGGCCAGATGCACGACGCAATCGATGCCGGCGGCGGCCTTCTCCATCGCGGCGATATCGCGGATGTCGGCGCTGACGACGTCTTCGCCGTCTGCCGCCGCGCCGAGCGGCGCCACGTCGGCGAGGCGGATGCGCGGATAGGAGCCGCGCAAACCCTCGCGCAGCGCCTTGCCGATCTGGCCGGCCGCGCCGGTGATGAGAATACGTTGCATGGCGCCTCGCTGCGACGGTGAGCCCAAAAGGTCGCGCCAGCCGATTTAATCCCGCGCCGCGGTGATAGGCAACTCGCAAGACATCGTGCAAGACATCGTGGACGAAGCCGCCGATTGACCGCGTACCACGAGACGCTATCCTGATAGTTGTTGGCTGCGCCCGTCGACAACGGCGCGGTGCCGGCCGATCTCAGCATTTTTCAAAAGGGCGTAGACGAGGATTTGTCGGGCGAGGATTGCAGGTCATGGCCGTAACGATTGTGCTGATCCTCGCAGCGCTGCTGGGCGCGTGCGGCATCATCCTGGCTGCCGCCGGAGCTCATGCCGCGCCCGGCGCCGGGCTCGACAGCGCCGCCCATATGCTGCTGTTTCACGCCGCCGCGATGCTGGGCGGCGCCGCGCTCGCGCAACAAGGTTTGCTGTGGCGTCCGCTCGCTTTGCTCGCTCTCGCCGCCTGGATCGTCGGCGCCGCTTTGTTCGCCGGCGACATTGCGTTGCGCGCCTTTGCCGGCCATCGCCTGTTCGCCATGGCGGCGCCGGCCGGAGGCATTATTCTGATCGTCGGTTGGCTCGCCCTGGCGGCCGCCGCGCTCGGTGCCGCGCTCCGCGGTTGAATTTTGCGCGATTGCCGTGACGCCAG
>JASHSE010000667.1 GCA_030036975.1 Xanthobacteraceae bacterium
ATAGACGAGCATTTTCACGCCGTATTCTTTACTGAAGCCTTCGACCAGACCTTCTCGATGTTGGTAAATGCGGCGGATCAAATCATTGCTCATGCCAACGTAAAGCGTTCCGCGCGGGCGGCTTGCGAGAATATAAACCCAATAGCTTCTCATGCTGAACGTCAGCATGGATTGCCGGGTCAAGCCCGGCAATGACGAATTATGGGCGCCTCGGCGCGCACCTCCGCGACCGTCCTGCCGCTTTTTCTGGCGCCCAATCCCGGCTATGTCTACTTTGTCGGCCCCGCCTCGCAGGAGAGACAGCACAATGCGTCAGTTCTCGCGCCGTTTCGCGCTCGCCGCCGCCCTTGCCGCAACCACAGGAGCCTTGGCCTTGTCCGAATCGGCGCACGCCCAGAACGTCGTGATCATGCCCTCGGGCCTCAAATACATCGACATCAAGGTCGGCACCGGCGCGTCGCCGCGGACCGGCCAGACCTGCGTGATGCATTACACCGGCTGGCTCTACGAGAACGGCAAGAAAGGCGCAAAATTCGACTCCTCGGTCGACCGCGGCGAGCCGTTCGAATTTCCGATCGGCATGGGCCAGGTCATTCGCGGCTGGGACGAAGGCATCGCCACCATGAAGGTCGGCGGCAAGCGCACCCTGATCATCCCGCCGGAACTCGGTTACGGCGCACGCGGCGCCGGCGGCGTCATTCCGCCGAACGCGACGCTGTTGTTCGACGTCGAGCTGCTCGCCATCAAATAATCGTCCGTAGCCCGTAGGATGGGTTGAGCCTTGCAAAACCCATCATGCAGCCTCGCGGATCGATGGATTTCGCTGGCGCTCAACCCATCCTGCATCGCTTCGCTCCATCCGCCCGCCACAGCTTCAGCACTCCACGACCGCAACGTGACCCTGCGCACCGTAACGCAGCAACGCGCGGTCGCGCGTGATCAGTGTGGCGCCGAGCTCGCGCGCGGTCGCGGCGATGATGCGGTCGGTCGGATCGTTCGGCGGCTTGCCCGGCAGGTAGGATGAGGCGATCAAGAGCTCCGGCGACATATCTGCGAGCTTCACCCCGGGCACCTCGAACAGATTAGCGAACCAGCGTTCCGGCCGGACCAGCAGTTGCAGCCGCCCGCGCGAGGCCAACATGCCGATCTCCCACGCGGTGATCGGCGAGACATAGGCGGGAACGCCGTCGCGGTGCGCAGCGGCCATAAGATCGAGCGCTGACTGAGACAGCCGCGCCTTTTCGTAGATCCAGATCGCCGCGCAGGTGTCCCACAATAGCGGCTGCACTCAGTGCTCCCGCTCCGGCCCAAATTCTGCATCGAGCCGCGCTGCCCATTCCGGATCAGCCGGTTGCGTCAGGTCGGTTCCGGGCATGATGCGGATCAGGCCCTGCATCGCCCCATAAGCGGGGTGAAACGGCGGCTCCGTTCCAGGCTGTCCTCCGCCTTCCCTTTTCGGCGTGCGCGCGCGGCGAAAAACCAGTTTCCGCTTCGTCATATCGACCTGCTCGCTTTCAAAACCCGCCTCCAGCCACACCTTGGTCATGACGCTGTTATGCGGATTGTTGCTCCACCACGGCCGATGCTTGCGCGCGGAAGGCGGCAGCTTGGTGCCGGTAATTTTCTCGATTTCACCGAACGTCAGCGGCACAATCTCGCGATGCTGCCGCTTCAGGTAATCGCCAAGCGCGCTGTATTTCGGCATAATAGGTACTCCATTTCCGGACTTTTATGTAGTACATATTGCCGATCGAGTCAAACAGCTGGGCTAGACGCCAAGCACCGCGCACTCGGACGTTGAACCCAAGCTACGGAACGCCCGCTGGGAGAATCGCGCCGTCTTTGGTAAACGAGATATGAATCCCGGGAAAAACAAACTTTGGGACTCTCGGCTCGGTCTCGCTCATGCTCCGCGCATCGATTCTCGGAGCCGGCAATGCACAAAGCACTCTTCTTCGCCCTGTTGGCCGCATGCGCGGTCAACGTGGCATGCCTGTGCGGCCACCTGTAGCGCCTGGTACAATCCCCCGCCATGGACGACTTCCCGATCGCCCCGCCGATCATCGTCAAGGACACGCCGAAGCCGCGGCGGCTGACGACGCTCAAAGATGCGCGCGACTATGTCGACGCGGCGATGCGGCTTGGCCGGCCGGAGCCGTGGCGCGAGGTTTGGCACCGCCTCAAGGCGGTGACCGACGCAGAGGACGCGATCGAGGCGATCGGCGATCTGCGCGAGTTGCTGGCCGACGAAGATTTGCTCGCTTGATGCCGGGCGCCGCACGCCGCTCCGCTCATGCCGGCTACGGCCATTGCATCGGGCTGCAAGCCGGCTGACAAAGCGGATGAAGCCGTTACAATGCTGGCGGGGTACGCGCCGTGCTCTCCTGGCGGCGCACCGATCGGCCCTGCGGCGCGGGCCGACGGCAACAAAAACGAGGGTGGAGAATCATGCTGAAGAGTCTGGCCGCGGGCGTGTTCGGCGCGCTTATCGTCTCGGCGGCGGCAATGCCGGCGAGCGCCGCTGACGACATCGAGTCCCGGGTTCAGGTCTGCGCCGGATGTCACGGCCAGAACGGCGTGCCGATCAATTCGGCGACGCCGATCATTTGGGGCCAACAGGCCAATTGGCTCTACAAGGAACTGCACGACTACCACAGCGGCGACCGCGCCAATCCGTTCATGGCGTCGGTCGCCAAAATGTTCACGCTGCCGGAGCTGCGCGAGGTCGCCAATTATTTCGCCGCCAAGCCATGGCCGGCGCCAGAGCATGCCGGCGATCCCGGCGCCGCGCCAAAGAGCGCCGAAATGTGCAAGGCCTGCCATCAGCCCAATTTCCAGGGCGGCGCGCCGGCGCCGCGGCTCGCCGGCCTGAGCTACGATTATCTCCTGACCTCGATGAATGCCTTCGCCGACGGCAGGCGCACCAATAACCTCGACATGCCGGGATTCATGAAGGCGCTGTCGGAGGCCGACCGCGACGCGATCGCGCACTATCTCTCGGCCTTGTGATCGCGCTGCAAAGACGTTGTCAGCCGCTCGTCCCCGCGGAAGCGGGGAACCAGTTCCATCGTGCTTCTGGATTCCCGCTTGCGCGGGAATGAGCGGTTATTGATTGATGAGCCTGATGATCTCAACCCGGTCGGAACCGCGCCGCGGCATTGCCGCGCATGGAACGCGCGTCGTGGCGATCACGTTGATTTCGTAGATGCTTTGACAGTCGCCCGGGATTTTGTGGAGGCCGCCATGACCACGATCGATCACGGACATCAAGGCGGCAGCAATCAGCCGCGGCCGCCGGTCACCAACCGGGCGCATCCGCGCGTCTACGCGATCCTGATCGCGCTGACGCTGTGGTTCATATTGGCGGTGTGGGCGTTCTCCGGAGGGGGCGGTCTGGTCAATTATCTGCTGTTCGTTGTCAGCGCCTTCCTGTGTGTTGCACTCGGCCTTACGCTCATTCTGTTCCGTGTCGGCCGCGCCCGCCGCGCCGCGCAAGCCGATCAGCCGCCGCTGCGCGATTGGGTGCGATGGGATTACGAAACCCTGACCGGCCGGCTCGCCGGCTCGAGCGCGGCGGCACAGATCCTGTTGCCGATTGCAGCTGCAGCCGTCGGCATGACAGCTATCGGCATCGCCTACCACTTCACCGGCGGTTGATCGCAGCGGAGCTCGGCGCCGCGTCATCTTTTTT
>JASHSE010000668.1 GCA_030036975.1 Xanthobacteraceae bacterium
CGCTTCTCAGATGGCCTGCGGCGCTTTGCAAAAACCCGGCCGGTGCACGGCGAGTGCGGCGGCTACATGGTGTTGGGGCAAAGCCTGCAAGACGCGCAGGGCCGCGTGCACGCCATGACCGGCCTACTCGACCATGCCACGAGCTTCGCCAAACGCAAGCTCCATCTCGGCTATCGTAGCGCGCGGCTTCTCTCGGACTGCGCGCTCGGCCGCGCCGGCGCGACGGTGCGCGGCCATGAATTTCACTACGCCACGCTCGACGGCGCCGGTGACAACGAATGCTTGGCGGAAACCTTTGACGCCGAAGGCCGCACGCTCGGCACGAGCGGTGGCCGCAGGGGTTTAGTCACCGGCTCGTTCTTTCACGCCATTGCCGCTGCGCCAGAATGACCGAACGGCCAGCGCCGCAAAGTCCACTGGCTGCTTTATTTTCCGATTGACCGGCGAAAGACGCTCGCTAAGGTTGCTCCGTGGGCGTGGCCAATTGGCTGCGGGGGATGTCAGTGCGGAAATGTCTGCTGTGCAGCGCCGCAATCGGAGCGCTGCTGAATGCGGGCTCCGCCAACGCGGCCGACGTCGCGCCCGCGTCGGCGCCCGTCTGGAACTTTAGCCAATACAATTGGGACGGCTTCTATGCCGGCGTCGTCGCGGGGGCGGCGTGGGGCCAATACGACCCGCGCACCTCGACCGTCGCCGATGGTTACGTGAAGGCGCCCGGCGCGGCGGCAATCAATGCGGCCGGGATCCAAACCATCACACCGACTGGTTTCGTCTCCGGCATCGAAGGCGGCTACAACTGGCGGTCCGGCAATTGGCTGTTTGGCATCGAAGCCGACATGCAAGCGGTCCACCTGAATGGTGCGACCAACTCTGGCGCGGTGCCCTATCCGGGCAACCCGGCTTTAGCGTTCACCGTGACCTCCTACGGCAACGCCGATTGGCTGTTCACCGCGCGGCCGCGCATCGGCTTCATTACGCCCAACAACTGGCTGCTTTACGCAACCGGCGGTCTCGCCGCCAGTCAGCTGCAAACTGATTTTTCCTTCGTCGATGATAACGACGCGCTCGAATCGGGAAGGGTCAACACGTTTAAGACTGGCTATGCCGTCGGCGCCGGCATAGAAGCGCCATTGTCCAGTCAATTGAGTGTCAAGGCCGATTACCTCCACGTCGCATTTGGCAATACCAGCGGCGCCGAAACGGCAAACAATCTCGCAGCCTTTCCGGCGCAGGTTTTCAGCCATTCCAGTGACCTCAACGCTGATCTCTTCCGCGCCGGATTGAATTATCACTTCGGCGGACCTGACGGCGCGCCAAGCGGCACGTCAATTCTTCCGCTCAAGGCGCCGCCCCTGCCGGCTGCACCGTCCGTTTTCCAGAATTGGCAACTGGAAACCGGAACGCGGCTATGGTTGAGCACCGGCACCTACGGTGGCCCAAATCCGCTTGGTGGGTCGGTTACGTCGCCCCCGGTCCTCGTGTCTCGCCTGGTCTACAGCGATCTCGACGCGCTCTCCGGCGAAACATTCGCTCGCGCCGATCACGCCAGCGGATTTTTCGTCAAGGGATACCTGGGCGCCGGCGGCATCAACAGCGGCGCGTTGAATGACGAGGATTTCCCTGCCGGCGGCGCCTATTCAAACACGCTGTCGAGCGCCGCGGGGCACATCGGCTACGCCACGATCGACGCCGGTTACAATTTCCTCAGAGCGCCGGGCGCCAAGGTCGGTGCGTTCATCGGCTATAACTATGACGAGGAGGACATCAACACCTATGGATGCGCCCAGCTGGCGGCGTCCACCGTCTGCAGCCCGAGCTTGCCGGCGAACCTTCTTATGCTGACCGACGACAATCATTTCAACTCGCTGCGCGTCGGTCTCTCCAGTCAGCTCATGCTGACTGACAAGCTGAGACTGACCGCTGATGCCGCCTATCTGCCCTGGGTGACTTTCGGCGGCCTCGACGACCATCTGCTGCGGCAACTGCTCCTGTCCGAAGCCTCGAACAGCGGCGACGGCGTCATGCTGGAGGCCATGCTCGATTATTACATCACGCCCAACTGGAGCGTCGGCGCCGGCGGACGTTACTGGGCCTGGAATATGAACACAGGGACTGCGACTTTCGAATTCCTTGCTCCGCCGGCTACCAGCGTTCAAACCGGACGCTTCAACGCCGAGCGCTACGGTGCGTTCGTGCAGACGAGCTATCATTGGGGCGAGACGACGCCTGCCGCCGCAGCGTCAGCGATGCCGACCAAGGCGCCTGTCCTGCTCGCATCCGGTCCGATGAATTGGACCGGATGGTATGCGGGCGGGCAGTTGGGCGGCGGCGCCGACATTGCTCGCTGGTCCGATCCGTTCGGTTTACCGGGCGGGGGCGGCGGGCCTGGCCGCCGCGGGATCGGGCCGGTTGGCCACGGGCCCGGGTCGCCTCCCAATGTCCCTGGATTTGGCGACAATACGCATGCGACAGGCCCGCTCGGCGGCGGCCAGATCGGGGTCAACTGGCAGACCGGCCCATGGGTGCTGGGCGCCGAACTTGACGCCAGCGTGGCGGACATACGCGGCGAGAACACCTGCTTCTCCGGTCTCGGCGGCATCAACTGCCAGCACGTCGTCAACTCGCTCGGCTCCGTAACCGGCCGGGTCGGGTATGCCTTTGACCGCTCGCTCGCCTACGTGAAGGCCGGCGGCGCCTGGACCGATACGACCTACAATTTGTTAGGCAACACAAATGGCGCCCTGACGCTGGGTGCGGGCAGCACAAGTGAGACGGTGTGGGGCTGGACCGCCGGTATCGGCCTCGAATACGCGATCACCAACCACTGGACGACGTTTGCCGAGTACGACCATATCGGCCTGCCGTCGACGACCGTGCCGTTCCCGACTGTGGCCATGGTCAGCACAGCCAACATCGTGGTGACGCAATCGGCCGACCTGTTCAAGATGGGCGTGAATTACAAGTTCGACTTCGGCCCTTGGACCGCCGTTAACAACTGAAGCGCGCTGCAACCACGCTCGCAGAAACATCGATGCGAATCCGGCTAGCCGGCGGCTTTCGGCTCCTGCTCCACGCTGTCGTCCTTGTCCGACACGCCGGCTTCGGCGAACGTCGCCATGCCGGTGTGGCACGCCAGCGCGGCGCGCAGGATCAGCACTGCGAGCGCCGCGCCGGAGGCTTCGCCGAGCCGCATGTCGAGATCGAGCAGCGGCTTGAGGTGAAGTTCGTCGAGCAACAAGCGATGTCCGGCTTCGGCGGAGACGTGGCCGGCGAGCGCGTGCGCCAGCATGTCGCCGCGCAGTTTCGCCAGCGGCGCCGCCGCGGCGGTGCAGACAAAGCCGTCGAGCACGACCGGACTATTTTGCCGGCGCGCCGCCAGCACCGCGCCCAGAATGGCAGCAAGCTCGCGGCCGCCGAACGCAGCAGCAGCGCGCAGCGGATCGTGCAGCGCGCCGGCGTGGCGCGCCAGCGCGCAATCGATGACGGCACGCTTGCGCATCAAGCCCGCATCGTCGACGCCGGTGCCGCGCCCGGCCCAGCGCGCGCCGCCGCCGCCGAACAAGGCAGCGGCCAGCGCCGCCGCCGCCGTGGTGTTGCCGATGCCCATCTCGCCGAGGCAGACGAGATCGCAGTCGCCCGCCACCGCCTCGTAGCCGGCGCGCGCCGCCGCGACGAATTCTTGTTCGCTCAGCGCCGGCTCGGCGGTGAAATCGGCGGTCGGCTGATCGAGCGACAGCGGCACCACGCGCAGGCGCGCGCCGGCGCCACGCGCCAGCTGGTTGATGGCGGCGCCGCCGGTAGCAAAATTCGCCACCATCTGCGCTGTCACCTCGGCCGGATAGGCCGAGACGCCCTGCCCGGCGACGCCGTGATTGCCGGCGAAGATCAAAATGTCGACGCGGTCGAGCCGTGGCGGCGCATGGCCTTGCCAGTGCGCCAGCCAGCCAACCAGCTCTTCGAGGCGGCCGAGGCTGTTCGGCGGCTTGGTCAGCGTCGCTTCGCGCGCCGCGACCGCCGCGCTCGCCGCGGGGTGCCCGCCTGGCAGGTCGCGACAGAGTGCGCGCAATTCGGAAATCGAGGTAAAATCCGGCATCGACAAAGTGCCTTCCGCTGGAGGAGTGCGGCACAATGTTTAGCAAAGCGCCGCGCTTGCCGCCACAACGGTCGGCGTGGACCGCGAATATGATCGAGTCCAGATCGACACCTCGGTCGTCATTCCGGGGCCGAGCCAACGGGTCCGGCCCGAAGTGGGGCACCCCATCGCGCTTGCGCGATGGGGACCCCGGGCCGGCCCGATGACAAGCTCCGCGAGGAGCCCGGAATCCATAAGCCCTGCGCAGGAGTTATGGATTCCGGACTCGCCGCTTCGCGGCGATCCGGAATGACGAATCAATTATCCGGATGCATGCAATGATCACGTTCGATGAAGCCTGGCTGAAAGCGCGCGCCGACGAATTGAAGGCGGGCATTTTGTTTCTGACCCGGCTGCGCTACGGGCCGGCGGAGCCGGTCGGCGGCGCGGCGATTGCGCACGCCGCGTGGGCGTTTCCGATCGCCGGCATCATCGTCGCGGCGACCGGCGCGCTGGTCTATTGGCTGGCGCATCGGCTCGGCCTGCCGCCCTTGCCGTGCGCCGCGCTCAGCGTCGCCGCCACCATGCTGGTGACCGGCTGCCTGCACGAAGACGGCCTCGCCGACACGATCGACGGCTTTGGCGGCGGGAGGAGCCGCGAGCAAAAACTCGACATCATGCGCGACAGCCGGACCGGCGCCTACGGCGTCTGCGCGCTGGTGCTCGCGATCATCCTGCGGGTGAGCGCGCTGGCGAGCCTCGCCACGCCGGCGCTGGTGGTGCCGGCCTTGTTCGCTGCCCATGGCGCGGCGCGCGCCGTGCTGCCGGTTTTCATGCTGTTCGTGCCGCCGGCGCGATCGAGCGGGCTATCGGCCGCCGCCGGCGAGCCGCCGCGCGAGAGCGCCGGCGCGGCCGCCGTGCTCGGCATCGTGATCCTCGGCCTCTGCCTCGGCTTCGGTCTCGGGCTTGCGGCGCTCATCGCGCTCGCGGCCGCGGCCGCGCTCCTGGGATGGCTGAGCCTGACGCAAATCGACGGCCAGACCGGCGACGTGTTGGGCGCGGTCGAGCAGGTCGGCGAGATCGTCGTGCTTCTGGTCGCTTTGCTCTAAGCCCGCTTTGCGCTGCATAAATCTTTAGCAGTATGCGCCTCAGGCAAGCAGGCGTCTGGCTGAAAGCATCATCTAATCCGTTGTTTTATTGGGTATTTACCGCGCGCCGCCACTGGCACGAAGCTTGAATTGCTTTCTCGTGCCGAAGCCATGACCCACAACCCGCCACCGCCGAAAATCGCGCTCATTCCGGAAAGCGCGCCGTTCACGCCCGAGCAGCGTGCCTGGCTCGACGGCTTTTTCATCGCTGCGCTCGGCCTCGCTGATGCGGGCGTCACCGCGCTCGCTCCGCAGGACAGCGCCGCGCTGATGGCCGACGTCACCGCGGCGGACGAGGACGACGGCGCGCCCTGGCACGACCAGACCTTGCCGCTCGACGAGCGCCTGAAGCTCGCCGAACGCCGGCCGCTGCGCCGGCGCATGATGGCGGCGATGGGCCAGCAGGATTGCGGCCAGTGCGGCTACAATTGCCAGGATTACGCCGACGCGCTCGCCGCCGGCAAGGAAACCAAGCTCAATCTCTGCGTCCCCGGCGGCAAGGAAACGCTGCGCGCATTGAAGGTGCTGTACGGCGAACTGGACGCCAAGCCGGCAGCACCCAGTCTCGTTCCCGCCGCGCCGGAGCCGCCACACGCCGCACCGGCGGCAGTCAGTGCTGTCACCGCCGGTCACTCGCGCGATGCGCCGGCGGAAGCCGTGTTTGTCTCGCGCACGCGGCTCAACAAAGCCGGCTCGGCCAAACAGACTTGGCACATCGAGCTCGACATTGCCGACAGCGGCCTCGATTACGTCGTCGGCGATTGCCTCGGCATTTTCCCGACCAACGATCCGGCGCTGGTCGAAGCCGTCATCACGGCGCTCGGCGTGCCGGGGGATCTCGCGATCGGCAGCCGCGCGCTGCGCGAAGTGCTGACCGAGCGGGCCTCGCTCGGCGCCGCGCCGGATGCGCTGTTTCAGCTTTACTCCTACGTCACCGGCGGCGAGCGGCGGCAGAAGGCAAAGGCGCTCGCCTCCGGCGACGACCCCGACGGCGACGCCAAAAACCTCGACGTGCTCGCCGCGATCGAAAAATTCGCCGGCGTGCGGCCCGATCCGGAAGCCGTCATCGAAGTGCTCGAGCCGCTGCAGCCGCGGCTTTATTCCATCGCCTCGTCGCCGCAGGCGAGCGCCGGCCGCATCGCGCTCACCGTCGATGCGGTGCGCTATCCGGTCGGCAAGCGCCCGCGACTCGGCGTCGCCTCGACCTTTTTGGCCGAGCGCGCGCTATCCGGCCAGCGCGTCAAGGCCTACGTGCAGCGCGCCCAGCATTTCGGGCTGCCAGCCGACCCGGCGACGCCGATCATCATGATCGGCCCCGGCACCGGCGTCGCGCCGTTCCGCGCCTTCTTGCACGAGCGCATGGCGACCAAGGCGCCCGGGCGCAACTGGCTGTTCTTCGGCCACCAGCACCGCGATTACGATTTCTTCTACGAGGACGAGTTTGCCGGACTGCGCGCAGCGCGCGTGCTCACCCGGCTGTCGCTCGCCTGGTCGCGCGACGACGCGCAGAAATTCTACGTGCAGGACCGCATGCGCGAAGTCGGCCGCGACCTGTGGGCCTGGCTCGCCGACGGCGCTTACGTGTACGTCTGCGGCGAAGCCAAGCACATGGCCAAGGACGTCGAGCGTGCGCTGGTCGACATCGTGGCGCAATTCGGCGTGCGCTCGACCGCCGAGGCCATCGCCTTCGTCGGCGAGCTGAAGAAGCGCGGAAGGTATCGGCAGGATGTTTATTAGATGTCATTCCGGATCGCCGCGAAGCGGCGAGTCCGGAATCCATAAATCCCTGTGCTGGGGTTATGGATTCCGGGCTCCTCGCTTCGCTCGGCCCCGGAATGACGGACGATCAGAGAAAGCCGTTGCGATCGACGGCGCGCTACGCTCGTGTGCCATTTGGTGAAGCGATCTCACCTGCTCTCCAGCACAAATAATGCGATGGGCGTGCGCTTCATGCCGCCCTGCTCTCCTCCTCCGGATCGAGCGGCAGCTTGACCGGCTGCTTGCGCTTGGCCGAGAGGTCGAGCGCTTTGGTGAGCATCAGCCGGTTGTGCGCCTCGGCCGCGGTGGCGGCCTGGGTCGGCACGCCGAGCGCCACGCGGTTGAGCCACGACACGGTTTCTTCCGCCATCGGCCCGCGCAATTCGCCCAACGCCATGTCGCCGGGAGGGTACGAGCCCATGAAATCGACCAGCCGGCTGGCGTCCGGCGCGTAGCCTTCGCTCTGCGGCGACGATACCGCGAGCACGATGTCGCGATGGGTGTCGTCGATGGTCAGCACGCCGTTCGTGCCGTTGATGCCGACTTCCAGGCTGTAGACCGCGCCCGGCCAGGTCACCGGCAGCGCCCACGAGATCGACAGCGTGTGCAGCGCGCCGTCTGAGAACATGATCATGCCGGCAGTAGCGTCGATACCGTGATAGAGCGGGCCCAAAACCTTGTCGACCGAGCGGGCGTAGCATTCGACCGGCGTTTTTTGCTCCATGTACCACATGACGATGTCGAGCGCGTGGGTGCCGGAGATCACCATCGGCGAGATCGTCGCCGGATCGTCGGTGCGCTGGTAATTGTCGATGGCGACGAGCCGGTTCATGAAGGCGCGCGACGCGACCAGCGTCACGTCGCCGAGCGCTCCGGTGCGCACCTTCTCCTTGGCGCCGAGCCACTTGCGCCGGAAGCGCTGGGTATAGCCGACCACGGCGTCGAGCTTGGCGTCGGCGATCGCCTTGAGCACGCGCGCCGACTGGGTGAGATCGGTGGCGAGCGGCTTTTCGATCAGCATCGGCACGCCGCGCTCGACCGCGGCCAGCACCGGCTCGACGTGCAGGTGCTCGTCGGTAGCGATGATCGCCGCCGTCACTTCCGGGCGAGTCAGAAGCTCGCGGTGGCTCGTGGTGACGAAATCGGCGCCGATGCGGGCGGCGACGTCGCCGCCGCGATTGTGATTGAGCTCGGCGATGCCGATCCATTCCACCGCCGGATGGCGTGCCGCCACCGCGCCGCGGAACCGCCCGACCCGGCCGGCGCCGATGATGGCGAGGCCGATGCCCCTGGCGGATTTCTTCATGCGGTCAATCCAGTTTCATCTGAATCGGTGTGATGCGCGTTATCGTCGTCCCCGCTTGCGCGCATCGGCGCTAAGATAGTGGGGACCCAGCGGCAAAGTCTCGGGTTGGCAGCCGGATTCCCGCTTGCGCGGGGATGAGGGGAATCGATCAGCCCGCTACGGCACCGGCAGCGCCGTGGTGGATTTGATCTTCTCCATGGCGAAGCGCGAGGTGACGTTGGTCAGCGGCACCGCGCCGATC
>JASHSE010000068.1 GCA_030036975.1 Xanthobacteraceae bacterium
GTGCTGGCCGGCCCTGCTTTCGAAACCGCCAGCAAGCCGGGTTACGGCCCCGAGATCGGCCGCAAGGGTCTTACCGAAATCGCCGGCGCTGCTCCCGTGCCGGTACTGGCGATCGGCGGCATCAATACGCTGCGCGTAGCCGAGCTGATCATCGCTGGCGCCTCCGGCGTCGCCGTGATGGGCGGCGTGATGCGCGCTGCCGATCCCGCGCAGGAGGTACGTGGGCTCATTGCGGCACTGAAGGGTGCGCTCCGGACCGGCGCGTAATCCTCGCGGTTCAAGTCGGCGTTCGACCGAGATCGCGCAGGTAACAGCTATCGCGCCCGGTAGGCGGCGACGCCCTGGTCAGGCGCCCAGACGCCGGCGGGAAGTTTTCCCGCCTGCCAGAACACGTCGATCGGCATGCCGCCGCGGGGATGGAAATAGCCGCCGATGCGCAGCCATTTCGGCTTGAGCAGCGCGACGACCCTTTTGCCGATGGCGACCGTGCATTCCTCATGGAACGCGCCGTGATTGCGGAAACTGTTCAGGTAAAGCTTCAGCGATTTGGATTCGACGAGCCAACCGCGCGGCACGTAATCGATCACCAGCGTGGCGAAATCCGGCTGGCCGGTCACCGGACACATCACGGTAAATTCCGGAAACGTGAAGCGGGCGACGTAATCCGTATCCGCATGCGGATTACGCACGCGGTCGAGTACCGCCGCGGCGGGCGAGGATGGCAGTGGCGTCGGCCGACCGAGCTGGAGAGGTTTCTTCGGCATCGCTGCGTCGTGAAATCCAGGTCATGGAATTACAGGATTGGCCGCTTCGCGCAATCCCGCTTACCATCCATCATCGCGCATAAGCATACGCTCCGCCACGCTCCAATGCCCGCTGATAAGCCGGTCGGGCGTGGATGCGGCGCAGGAAGTCCATCAGCTTGGGGCGGCTCTCATCGAGTCCGGCGCGCTCGCGCGCCGCTTCGACAGGAAAGCTCAGCATGATATCGGCCGCCGAGAAGCGTTCGCCCAGAAACCACGGACCGCCATCGAGCTGCGCTTCCAAATAGTCCAGGTGCAGCTTCAACTGATTGTTCACGAAGCTGCGCGCCGGCCACGCCAGCACGCCAAGTTTGTCGACAAAAAGCTTCAGCAGCAATTGGGGCATTGCCGAGCCTTCGGCGTAGTGCAGCCAATAACGGTAATGCCAAAAGCGATCGTCCTGGCGCGACGGCGCCAGATCCGGGCCGTAGCGTTCGACGAGATATTCGATGATCAGCCCCGTCTCCACCAATGTCCGTCCGTCATCCTCGATGACCGGCGATTTGCCGAGCGGATGCACCTGCTTCAACGCGTCAGGCGCGAGCATCGTCCGCCTGTTGCGCTGATAGCGCACGACCTCATAAGGCTGGTTCAGTTCTTCCAGCAGCCACAACACGCGCTGGCTGCGCGAATTGTTCAAATGATGGACCCGGATCATAGCGTTCCCTCCGGTTGCTGCGTCCCAGCCGCACGCCGAGAGGCTTAAGCCGTCCATATGCCGTCTCGGCCCGCCGTGCCAGCATCGCGGCAGCCAAGACGGCGGACATGACAAGCGCCTCGCCAATCTTGTAGAAGCCGCCGCGTACGAGCCAGCCGGGAGCCAGCATGACCGCCATCGTCGACATTATCGGCCGGGAGATTCTCGACAGTCGCGGCAATCCGACCGTCGAGGTCGATGTTGTGCTTGCCGACGGTTCGCGCGGGCGGGCCGGCGTGCCGTCCGGCGCCTCGACCGGCGCGCACGAGGCAGTGGAACTGCGCGACGGCGACAACAAGCGTTATCTCGGCAAGGGCGTGCGCCACGCGGTCGAGGCGGTCAACGGCGAGATTTTCGACGCGCTGTCCGGCATGGACGCCGAGGCGCAGATCAAGATCGACCAGACCATGATCGCGCTCGATGGTACGCCGAATAAAGGCCGGCTCGGCGCCAATGCGATCCTCGGCGTCTCGCTCGCCGTCGCCAAGGCCGCGGCCGCGGCGAACAAGCTGCCGCTCTATCGCTATGTGGGCGGGACATCGGCGCGGCTGTTGCCGGTGCCGATGATGAACATCCTCAACGGGGGCGTGCACGCTGATAATCCGATCGACTTTCAGGAATTCATGATCGTGCCGCTCGGCGCCGCCTCGTTCGCCGAGGCGCTGCGCGCCGGTGCCGAAATCTTTCACACGCTGCGCGCCGCGCTCAAAGCCGCCGGCCACAACACCAATGTGGGCGACGAAGGTGGCTTTGCCCCGAACCTGCCATCGGCCGAGGCGGCGCTCGACTTCGTCCTCGATGCCGTCGAAACAGCCGGCTACCGCGTCGGCGACGACGTCATGCTCGCGCTCGACCCGGCGGCGAGCGAATTCTTCGCCGACGGCGCCTATCGTTACAAAGGCGAGGGCAAGACCCGCTCGATCGATCAGCAGGTCGCGTATTTGGCCGAATTGACCAAGCGTTATCCGATCGTCTCCATCGAGGACGGCATGGCCGAGGACGATCAGGCCGGCTGGCAAACGCTCACGCGGCAGATCGGCGCAACGTGCCAGCTCGTCGGTGACGATGTTTTCGTGACCAACGTGGCGCGGCTCGCCGAGGGCATCAAAAATGGCATCGGCAACTCGATCCTGATCAAGGTCAATCAGATCGGCACGCTGAGCGAGACGCTGGCCGCGGTCGAGACCGCCCACAAGGCCGGCTACACCGCGGTGATGTCGCATCGTTCCGGCGAGACCGAGGATTCGACCATCGCCGACCTCGCCGTCGCCACAAATTGCGGGCAGATCAAGACCGGCTCGCTGGCGCGCGCCGACCGCACCGCCAAATACAATCAGCTCCTGCGCATCGAGGAGGAACTCGGCGCGCAAGCCCGGTACGGCGGCCGCGCCGCGTTCAAAGTGCTGCGCTAGCGGCGCTTGCCGCGTGCTTGTCGGGCGGCGGCCATCGGCGCTATATCGGGCCGGCGCGGCTGCGCTTTGGGCCGCAACGGGCGGGGCTTTACGCCAATGGATCAGACGCTCGGGTTGCAAGCGGGCAACCGCAAATACGCCATTGAACGGCTGCGCGACTATGTCGTCACCTCGGTGGACGCGGCGCTGCCGAGCGACACGCCATTTACGCACCTTGCTCTCGACCGCGTATTTCCCGACGACGTTTACGCGGCCATGCTGGCGAACATGCCCGATGCCAGCGACTATCGACCAATGAGCGGCCGTGCCAAGGGCCACGATCTCGCCGACGGCACCCATACGCGCATGAAGATCGATTTGTTTCCCGAATACATCCGTCATCTGCCGCCGCAAAAACGCGCGGTGTGGGACGTGGTCGGCCGTGCGCTCTGCTTGCGCGAGCTCCGTGAAGCGTTCATCCGCCGCCTTGGCCCGGCGCTGATGCGCCGCTTCGGCCCGGGTTACGCCACAGTCGGCATGTATCCCATCCCGGTCCTCACCCGCGACGTTCCCGGCTACCTGATCACGCCGCATACCGACACAAAGTGGAAGGGCATCACGGTTCAGCTCTATCTGCCGCGTGACCGCGCTCACCCGCAGATCGGCACCATCTTTCATGAAAAGCGCGCCGACGGATCGCTGGCGAAGACCAAGCAGATGAGCTTTGCGCCCAACAGTGGCTATGCGTTCGCGGTCGGCACCGACACCTGGCATTCGGCGGATCGGGTCGGCCCCGAGGTCAAGACGCGCGACAGCATTCTTCTGACCTATTTCGTCGACGCCGGGCTCGTGCGCTATATGCGCAACCGCGGCAAACGCATCGGCAATTTCCTTGGCAGCGAATTGCGCAACCTGTTGCCGTAGCGCCTGCGAGTCGCTGCGAGCTTCATTAATGCCGCCTTAAGCGCGACGCGGGCATGATTGTCACATGGTCACCCGTAAGCACCTGCGTTCGATCCTCACCGGGCTCGCTCTCTATATCATGGCCGGCCTGTTGATCGGCTATTTCGGCGTCAATGCCTACAGCGGCAATCACGGCATCAAGGCCAAGCAGGACATCGACCGGCAGATCGCCGCGCTGACCGCCGAACTGCACGGGTTGCAGGTCGAGCGCGCGCAATGGGAGCGCCGCATCAATCTGCTGCGCCCCGACGACATCGATCCCGATATGCTGGACGAGCGCGCCCGCGAACTGCTCGACTACGCCGACCCGCGCGATCTGGTGTTGCCGATCACAGCTTCGCCGGGCGCTCCGAACGCTGCGCCGAGGCCTTGAACTCGCTCACGCGCTCTCCGAAATTAGGTTTTCCGACAACGATTTGTCCGGCAATCCCGCGCCCCGGATATCCACGCCGCCGACTTTCGCGATGGTGTGAATTCGGCTATGGGATCAAGTGCTCGGGAGGCTTCGAGGAGACCGAATGGCCGTCGCCAGAACCAGAACCGCCGATCAAGGCGTCCAAGACCTCCGTCCCGTCGCCGAGCCGGCCGCTCCGCAAGGTCCGATTGCCGAATTCAGCAAAGACACGGAGTTCCAGGCGCTCCGGCAGATGCTCTTGATCCGGCGCTTCGAGGAGAAAGCCGGACAAATGTACGGCATGGGCCTGATCGGCGGATTCTGCCACCTCTACATCGGCCAGGAGGCGGTCGTGGTCGGCATGAAGATGGCAATGGCCGACGGCGACCAGATGATCACCGGCTATCGCGATCACGGCCACATGCTGGCCTGCGGCATGGATCCGAAAGGCGTCATGGCCGAGTTGACCGGGCGGCGCGGCGGCTATTCCAAGGGCAAGGGCGGCTCGATGCACATGTTCTCGCTCGAGAAGAATTTTTTCGGCGGGCACGGCATCGTCGCCGCGCAGGTGCCGCTCGGCACCGGCATCGCGTTCGCCAACGCCTATCGCGGCGCCCAAAACGTCTGCGTGACGTATTTCGGCGACGGCGCCGCCAACCAGGGGCAGGTCTACGAAAGCTTCAACATGGCGGAGCTATGGAGGCTGCCGGTGGTCTACGTCATCGAGAACAACCGCTACGCCATGGGCACGTCGGTGTCGCGCTCATCGGCGACGACCGATTTCGCCAAACGCGGGTCGTCCTTCAACATTCCGGGCAAGCAGGTCGACGGCATGGACGTGCGCGCGGTCAAAGCGGCGGCGGATGAGGCGCTCGGCTGGTGCCGCGCCGGCAAGGGGCCGACCATTTTGGAAATGATGACCTATCGCTACCGCGGCCACTCGATGTCGGATCCCGCCAAATATCGGACCAAGGAAGAAGTCGACAAAATGCGCACCGAGCACGATCCGATCGAGCAGGTGCGCAAGCGCCTTCTCGACAAGAAATGGGCCGGCGAGGACGAGCTGAAAAAGATCGATGCGTCGGTACGCGCCGTCGTCAACGAAGCGGCCGAATTCGCCACCCACGATGCCGAGCCCGATCCTGCGGAACTCTACACGGACGTCTATCGGTAAAGCGTATCGGTAATGCGATCAGTGTGACGGATGTAGACGGCCATGCCGACAGAAGTCCTGATGCCGGCCCTCTCGCCCACCATGGAGAAGGGCAACCTCGCCAAGTGGCTCAAGAAAGAAGGCGATACCGTCAAATCCGGCGACGTTATCGCCGAGATCGAGACCGACAAGGCCACCATGGAGGTCGAAGCGGTCGATGAGGGCACGCTTGGCAAAATTCTGGTGCCGGAAGGCACCAACGACGTCGCCGTCAACACCCCGATCGCGATGATCCTGGCCGAAGGCGAGGACGCCGCCGCGCTCAAGGACGGCAAGGCCGCTAAAGTCGGCGCGTCGGCGAGCGCGCCGGCGCGCCAGGAGAAAGCCGCCGAGTTGACCCCGCCGCCCGCGCCGCCGAAAACCGGCACTGCCGAGGCCGCCGCGGCTCCCGCGGCGCCCGAGCCGGAAGTCCCTGAAGGCACCGAAATGGTCACGATGACCATGCGGGAAGCCTTGCGCGATGCCATGGCGGAGGAAATGCGGCGCGATCCGGACGTGTTCGTCATCGGCGAGGAGGTCGCCGAATACCAGGGCGCCTACAAGGTGACGCAGGGCCTGCTCGACGAATTTGGCGCCCGCCGCGTCATCGATACGCCGATCACCGAGCATGGCTTTGCCGGGCTCGGCGTCGGCGCCGCGCTCGCCGGCTTAAAACCGATCGTCGAGTTCATGACCTTCAATTTCGCCATGCAGGCCATGGACCAGCTGATCAATTCTGCCGCCAAGACGCGCTACATGTCGGGCGGCCAAGTCCAGGTCTCGATCGTGTTTCGCGGCCCGAACGGCGCGGCCGCGCGCGTCGCCGCCCAGCACAGTCAGGATTATTCGGCTTGGTACTCGCACATTCCGGGGCTCAAGGTGATCGCGCCATCCACCGCCGCCGACGCCAAGGGTCTTTTGAAGGCCGCGATCCGCGATCCGAACCCGGTGATGTTTTTGGAAAACGAAATCCTCTACAGCCACTCCTCGCCAGTGCCGAAACTCGCCGATTACGTGCTGCCGATCGGCCGCGCGCGGGTGGTGCGCAGCGGCACCGACGTGACGCTGGTCGCCTGGTCGATGGGCATGAGCTACGCGCTCAAAGCCGCTGACGAACTGGCGAAGGAAAATGTTTCCGCCGAAGTGATCGACCTGCGCACGCTGCGGCCGATGGATTCCGCGACCATCGTCGAGTCGGTGAAGAAGACCGGACGGCTCGTCACCGTCGAAGAAGGCTGGAAGCAGTCCGGCGTCGGCGCCGAGATTGCCGCCCGCGTGCTGGCCGATGCGTTCGATTATCTCGATGCGCCGATCGAGCGCATCGCCGGCAAGGACGTGCCGATGCCGTATGCGGCGAATTTGGAAAAAATGGCGCTGCCGTCGGTCGCCGATGTCGTCGCGGCGGCCAAAGCGGTCTGCTACCGATAATTTCGATGTCAACTTGGCGACCTTGACCAAAGAGTAACTTGTCGCATGCCGATCAACATCCTCATGCCGGCTTTGTCGCCCACCATGGAGAAGGGCAACCTCGCCAAGTGGCTCAAGAAAGAGGGCGAGGAGGTCAAGACCGGCGACGTCATTGCCGAGATCGAGACCGACAAGGCGACGATGGAATACGAAGCCGTCGATGACGGCGTGCTGGCGAAAATCGTGGTGCCGGAAGGCACCAGCGACGTGCCGGTCAATCAGCTCATCGCCGTGCTGGCGCAGGAAGGTGAGGACGTGAAGGCGACTGCGGCCGCAGCGAAAGCCGCACCTCCTGCACAAACACCCAGCGCCGGAGCCCCCTCACCCCAACCCTCTCCCCTCCGGGGAGAGGGAGCAGCTCAGCAAGCCGCGCCACCTGCGATTGCCCCGCAATCACGTCCGGCAGAAGCACGAGCACCCAGCCAAGAAGCGCGGGCGCCGAGTGCGCCGCCAGTACCGACCACACCCTCTCCCCGGAGGGGAGAGGGTGGGGGTGAGGGGGCTCGGACCAATGGGCATGGCGCGCCTGCAGGCGCGACCAACAGGATTTTCTCCTCGCCGCTCGCGCGCCGCCTCGCCAAGGAAGCCGGTATTGACATCGGCCGCATTGAAGGCTCCGGCCCGCATGGCCGCGTCATTGCCCGCGACGTCGAGGTGGCGAAGTCGGGCCACGGCCTGCGCGCTCCAGGTGCCGCACCTGGCGCGCCCGCTGGCGCACCTGCGCCGCTCATTGCGCCTTCGCTGTCGGATCAGCAGGTCCGCGCGCTGTATGAAGATGGCAGCTACGAGCTCGTGCCGCACGACGGCATGCGCCGCATCATCGCGCAGCGGCTGACCGCCTCGGTGCAGACGATCCCGCATTTTTATCTCACCGTCGACTGCGACATCGGCAAGCTGATCGAGGCGCGCGAGGAGATCAACGCCGCCGCGTCCAAAGACAAGGACGGCAAGCCGGCCTACAAGCTGTCGGTCAACGATTTCGTCATCAAGGCGCTGGCGCTCGCGCTGCAGCGCGTGCCCGACGCCAATGTCAGCTGGACCGACGCCGGCATGCTCAAGCACAAGCATTCCGACATCGGTGTCGCCGTTGCGATGCCGAACGGCTTGATCACGCCGATCGTCCGCAACGCCGAGACCAAATCGCTCTCCGCGATCTCCAACGAGATGAAGGAACTGGCGGCTCGCGCGCGGGCGAGAAAACTCAATCCGCAGGACTATCAGGGCGGCACCACAGCGGTTTCGAATCTCGGCATGTACGGCATCAAGCACTTCACCGCTGTGATCAATCCACCGCATGCCACGATCCTTGCAGTCGGCACCGGCGAGGAGCGTGCCGTGGTGCGCGGCGGCAAGATCGAGGCCGCCCACCTCATGAGCGTGACGCTGTCGTGCGATCACCGCGCCGTCGACGGCGCGCTCGGCGCGGTGCTGATCGGCGCCTTCAAGGCGCTGATCGAGAACCCGGTGATGATGCTGGTGTGAGATGCCGCTCGTCCGTATCGATTTGCGGCGCGGCAAGTCGCCCGCCTACCGGAACGCGATTTGCGATGGTGTCTATCGCG
>JASHSE010000669.1 GCA_030036975.1 Xanthobacteraceae bacterium
CGCCGGCCCCTGGGGGGCCACCGCGCACGCCTGGATCCTGCTGAGCCAATGCCGGCCCGGATACGGCGAACGCTGCCATCGCAAAAGCAAAGCTCGCCAACAAAGCTGAGTAACTCGAGCGGATCCTCGACATAGCGCCTCTCCCCTTCAAGTTGAATAAATCTTTAAGTTGATTAAAGCCGAGCGAGACCGCAAAAGCAAGCCCCGGCGACGACCTGGCGGCGCGTCTGGCGTCGCGCATCAAGAGCCTATTATTGTTTTTGCAACTTTACCGATTGTCGGGATGCAGCGACGTTAGCGGCCGGCGGCCGGTTTGCGATGCAATGGACAATTTAACCCCACCGCAAGGCGTATGAGGAACGGCGCAAGGTATTGAATGGGCTTCATCGAAACCGGCGAAAGCCAACCGCTTCGTTGTCTTGCAAACGGTCATTTGTCGGAGGTGAGATCGGTTTGTAGCTGAGCGGCTCCGACGGCATGTTGGCAACGCAACCTCCGGCAGCGCGGGTGCCGGTTCCGGGCGGTCTATCCGGCCTATTTCTTCTTGCTGCCATCGGCATTGAACTGTGAAACGTAAGCCCACAGGTCATTGACTTGTTGCTCGTCCTTGATGCCGGGGAAAAGCATCTTGGTGCCCGGCACCATGGCCTGAGGGTCATGGATATATCTTTTGAAATTCGCTTCATTCCAGACAATCCCCGACTTTTTGTTGGCATCCGAGTAGTCGTAATTTGGGGCGCTGCCGGAATGGCGGCCGTCCAGGCCATTAAGTTCGGGACCGACTTTATTCTCCGCGCCCGGGCCGATGGAATGGCAAGCCATGCAGATATGGAAGACGATTTCGCCCTTCTGCGGATCCTGCGCGAAAGCGGCCCCAACGGAAGCGGCCAAGATTGCGCCGGCGATGGTCAATGTTTTGTACATTATCATTCCCCCCGTTGAGCATTCGCACGCGCGATCGACGGACCGCACCGGTCCGGTCCGGGCGAGCGCGCCGTATCCCCCCAGGGGAATACTACAACGGTTCGCGGTATAGTGGGGCACCTCCGTCAGGGCAAGGCGAACGCCATCGGCGACCGGGAAAAACTCTTGTCTTGGCGCAGCCGCGACGATTTACTCATAGGCCAACGCCCGGGGACCGGCTGCGCCTCTCCCAGAGGCAAGCGACGGAAAATGGGACATCGGACGAAGCCATGGCTTGGACGGCCTCTATCCTCATCGCGATATGCGTCGGACTGGATATCGATGACGGGGCTACCTGCCGTCGGAATTCTGCGTATCCGGCCTCGCTATCGGGTCGCCAATGGGCCGTTTGAACGCCATCGTGCTCGGCGCCGCGGCGGGGGGCGGCTTTCCGCAATGGAATTGCCGGTGCCCGATCTGCCGCCTAGCGTGGGAGGGTGATCCCAGGGTGAGACCGCGGACCCAGGCAAGCCTCGCGGTATCAGCCGACGGCCGCGACTGGGTGTTGCTCAATGCCTCGCCGGATTTGCGGGCGCAGATCCAGGTGACGCCGGCGCTGCGGCCCCGCGGCGTGCCGCGCGGCAGCCCGATCGGCGGCGTGGTCCTGACTGGAGCCGAGGTCGACCAGGTCGCGGGGCTGCTTACGCTGCGCGAGCGTGGCGGCTTTGCGGTGTACGCCAGCGCCGAAACGCTGACGGCAATCGAGGACAATCCGATATTCGACGTTCTCGCCGCGGACGTCGTGCAAAGGCGGGCGGTCGCGCTGGCGCAAGCCTTCGCGCTGCCCAACGGCCTGCAGGCCGAATTGTTCGCGGTGCCAGGCAAGGTGGCGCTCTATCTCGAAAAAGACGATCCGGAGCTTGCGGCCGAGACTGGGGTCAATGTCGGAGTGGAGATCATGAGCGGTGGCGCGCGCCTCATCTATGTGCCAGGTGCAGCCGCCATAACACAGCCGCTGTTGGAGCGCCTGCGGCGCGCCAATGTGGTGCTTTTCGACGGCACGCTGTTTGACGATCACGAGATGATCGTCAGCGGCACCGGAACGAAGACCGGGCGGCGAATGGGCCATATCCCGCTCGACGGCGCCGACGGCACCTTGCAGCAGCTCGGCGGCTTGAGTGGCCGTCGCATCCTGACGCACATCAACAACACGAATCCGATTCTGGTCGACGGCTCGGCGCAACGCCTCAAGGTCGAAGCCGCCGGTTTTGAAGTTGCTCAAGACGGCATGGAGATATCATTGTGAGCGCGCTGTCGCCGGATGAGCTGGAAGCGCGTCTGCGTCAGATCGGCGCAACCCGATATCACCGGCTGCATCCGTTCCATAAGCTTCTTCATGGCGGCAAATGTACCAAGGCTCAAGTGCAGGCTTGGGCGCTCAATCGCTACTATTATCAGGCGATGATTCCCGTGAAGGATGCGAGTCTGATTGCGCGCTGCCCGGATTCCGACATCCGCCGCGAATGGCGCCGCCGGCTGATCGACCACGACGGCGAACGCCGCGGCGAAGGCGGCATCGCGCGCTGGCTCATGCTGACCGACGGCCTGCAGATCGACCGCGATTATGTCGTTTCGTTGCGCGGCCTGCTGCCGGCGACGCGGTTTGCCGTCGATGCCTATGTCCATTTCGTGCGCGACAAGACGCTGCTCGAAGCGATAGCGTCCTCGCTGACCGAGCTATTCTCGCCGGAGATCATCAGCGAACGCCTCGAGGGCATGCTCAACAATTACGATTTCGTGAGTTCGCGGACGCTGGCCTATTTTTCGCAACGTCCGCCGCAGGCGGAGCGCGACGCTCGCTTCGCTCTTGATTACGTGAAGGCCAACGCCCTCACTGCCGACGCTCAAGAGAGCGTGCTCCGTGCGCTCGAATTCAAGTGCGACGTGTTGTGGGCGATGTTGGATGCACTATATCACGCTTATGTCGCACCAGGGCACATTCCGCCCGGGGCTTTTGCGCCACCGCCAGGGAACCAGCAATGAGCGACAGCACGCCGGCCGTCTCGCTTGAATCGCGGCCGCGGCTGCCGCGTGGCGTGCGCCTGGTGCACAACGAGGCGCACGGCGGCTGGGTGCTGCTTGCGCCCGAGCGGATTTTCAAGGCCGACCCGACAGCCACCGAGGTCCTCAAACGCTGCACCGGCGAAGCGACGCTTGATTCAATCGTCAACGACCTGGCGACGAGCTATGCCGCCCCGCGTGAACGAATTCTTGCCGACGTGTCCGGCCTGTTGCGAGGGCTCGCCGAAAAGAAGCTGCTGGAACTCTGAACTCCGATGACAGACGATTTGCGGCCCAACGCAAATGGAACCAGTCCCGAGCCGGCGAGCGGGGCGGAGCCGGCTTCGTTGCACGGACCTGTCGGCATGCTTGCGGAACTGACCCATCGCTGTCCGCTCGGCTGCCCCTATTGCTCCAATCCGCTGGCGCTCGATCCGCGGGCGAGCGAGCTCGATACGCAAACCTGGGCGCGCGTATTTCGCGAGGCGGCGGCGCTCAACGTCTTGCAGGTCCATCTCTCCGGCGGCGAACCGGGAGCGCGGCGTGACTTGGTCGAAATCACCGCGGCGGCGCATTCCTGCGGCCTCTACACCAACCTGATCACCTCGGCGGTCGGCATTACGCCGGCAACGCTCGCCAGGCTCGCCGATGCCGGCTTGGATCACGTGCAGATTTCGATCCAGGACAGCGAGCCGGTCTCGGCCGACCACATCGCCGGTTATCAAGGCGCATTCGCACGCAAGAAGGAATTGGCCGCCGAAGTCGTGCGGCTGAAAATTCCATTGACGGTCAATGTCGTCGTCCACCGGGCCAATGTCGATCGCATCGGCGCCATGGTCGAACTGGCAATCCGCTACGGCGCGAGCCGCGTCGAAATCGCGCACGTGCAGTATTACGGCTGGGCGGTGCGCAACCGCGACGCGCTGCTGCCGACCGCCGAGCAGAGGGCGCGCGCCATCCAAGTCGTCGAGGAGCTGCGAACACGACATCGCGGAGCGATCGTCATCGATGCGGTCACTCCCGATTATTATTCCCGCTTTCCGAAGCCCTGCGTCGGCGGCTGGGGTAAACGATCGCTCAACGTAACGCCGGCGGGCAAGGTGCTGCCGTGTCATGCCGCCGAATCCATACCCGGCCTCGAGTTCTGGTCGGTGCGGGACCATTCGCTTGCCGACATCTGGGCGAATTCGCCGGCGTTCAACGCGTTCCGCGGCACCGCCTGGATGAGGGAGCCGTGCCGCAGCTGTGCGCGGCGCGACATCGATTTCGGCGGCTGCCGCTGCCAGGCCTTCGCCATCACCGGCGATGCGCGGGCTGCCGATCCGGTCTGCCATCTCTCGCCCCACCACGACGAAGTGGTCGCGCTTCGGACCCGACAACGCGATGTGCCGTATTCCTACCGGGTCAATGCGAAATCGACGGTGAGAGGGGCGGGCGGCCATACGCAATGAGCGCGCCGGCACAACATTGCGTGAGCTTCCTTGGACGCGTGCCGGCTATGCCGATCGTGCTCGCCGCAATTTTGGGCCTGGCGGGATCACCGAACGCGCATGCCGCCGACACCATTCGCATTGCCGCCCAGACAACCGGCACGCTGGCGTGGGAACTTGAGATTATCCGCAGTCACGGCCTCGACCGGCAAGCCGATTTGAATCTCGAAACCACCGAGCTTGCCAGCACCGAGGCCGGGCAGATCGCGCTCAAAGGCGGCTCAGCCGATCTGATCTTGTCGGACTGGCTGTGGGTCGCGCGGGAGCGCGCCCTCGGCGATGACCTGGTGTTCTATCCTTATTCGAGCACGCTCGGCGCCGTCATGGTCCCCGACCACTCGGCGATCAAGGATCTCGACGACCTGAAAGGCAAAAGGCTCGGCGTGGCCGGCGGTCCGCTCGACAAAAGCTGGCTATTGCTGCAGGCGCTGGCGCAGCGGTCTGGGGTCGACCTTAAGACGCAAGCCTCCATCTCCTATGCCGCGCCACCGCTGCTCTCGGCGATGCTGTTGGAAGGCAAAACCGACGCCACGCTGACGTTCTGGAATTTTTGCGCGCGCCTCGAAGCCCAGGGCATGCGGCGCGCGATCACCATGGCCGACGTCATGAAGCGGCT
>JASHSE010000670.1 GCA_030036975.1 Xanthobacteraceae bacterium
ACGGAATCTCGTCGCGGCAAATCGTCAACGCCTTGCAGCGCGCCGTCAACAAACTCGGCGTGCCGCATCCGCTTCACGTGCATTGCAATAATCTCGGGCTTGCCGGAAATGTCGAGACCGCGCTCGCAACCATAGCGGCGGCCGAGGGCTTGCCGTTGCACCTCGCCCATTTGCAATTCTACGGCTATGGCAGCGAAGGCGAGCGGGGCTTTTCTTCCGCCGCGGCGCGGCTCGCGGCAGCCGTGAACGCCGCGGCGGCGGGGGTGACAATCGATGTCGGCCAGGTCATGTTCGGACCCACCGTGACGGCTTCGTCGGACGTGCTGCGCCAGTTCAACGCGCGCCACCGCGCGCGGCCGAAAAAGTGGTTGATCCTCGACGGCGATGCCAACGGCGCCGGCATCGTACCCTACGATTATCGCCGCGGCGATTTCTACAACGCCGTCCAGTGGGCCGTCGGCCTCGAATTGTTTTTGCTGATCGACAATCCCGAACGCGTTTTCTTCACCACCGATCATCCGAACGGTGCGCCGTTTACCAGTTATCCCGAGATTTTCGCGCTGCTCATGAGCCGCGATCTGCGCGCGAAATGGATCGCCGATCTGCCGGGCGCGGCGATGGCGGTGACGACGCTGCCGTCAATCACGCGCGAATATACGCTGCCGGAGATCGCGGTCATGACCCGCGCGGCGCCGGCGCGTCTTTTCGGCCTGGCCGAGCGCGGTCATCTCGGTGTCGGCGCGGTGGCGGACGTGGCCGTGTATGAAGACGATGCCGACCGCGCCAAAATGTTTCGGACCGCCGCGCTCGTGTTCAAAGACGGCGAACTCGTGGTGCGCGACGGCGAGATTACGCGGCGCACCTGGGGCCGCGCTCTCACCGTCGCCCCGCAGCGCGATCGCGCGATCGACCGGCGGATGAAAGAGTATTACGAAACGCGCTATGGACTGCCGGACGAGTTGTTCAAGGTTCCAGACTACGCGCTGGGCCGGCCAGAACCGTTTGAATTCGTGCCATGCCGGGTTTGACCGTCAAAGGGGTGCGCATCGACGACACGTTCGCCGAAGCCTTCGGCATGCGGGCAACGGCTCTCGTCATCACCGCCGACAGCGCGCGGTGGGCGCGACAGGCCGCGGTCACCATGACCGGCATGGCCACGTCGGTGATCGGATGCGGCTGCGAGGCCGGTATCGATCGCGAACTGACCAGCAAACAGACCCCGGACGGCCGGCCGGGGGTGCGGGTTTTGCTGTTTGCCGTGTCGACCGCCGAGTTGCAGAAACAGGTGCAGACCCGCGTCGGACAATGCGTGCTGACAAGCCCGGGTTCGGCCTGCTATTCCGGCCTCGAAGGCGAAGAGTCGCTGCGGCTCGGCGATGGGCTGCGTTATTTCGGCGACGGTTGGCAGATTTCCAAGCGTGTCGGCGCGAAGCATTTCTGGCGCATCCCGGTCATGGACGGAGAGTTTGTGTGCGAGGCGACTGCCGGTTTGACCAAAAAAGCGGTCGGCGGCGGCAACCTGCTCATGATCGGCCGTACGGCGCAGACCACGCGGGCTGCGGCCGAGGCGGCTGCCGCGGCAATCGCCAAGGTGCCGGATGTGATCGCGCCATTTCCGGGCGGCATCGTTCGATCCGGCTCGAAGGTCGGCTCGAAATACAAGAGCGTTCCCGCCTCCACCAACGACGCCTATTGTCCGACGCTGCGCGGCGCTGTGAAGACGGCGCTCGACAATGACGCCGGCTCGGTGCTTGAGATCGTCATTGATGGGCTGACGTCCGATGCCGTCGCTTCCGCCATGCGCGCCGGCATCGCCGCGATCGTCAAGCTTGGTCCCAAACGCGGCGCCATGCGGATCAGTGCCGGCAATTACGGCGGCAAGCTCGGCCCGCATCACTATTACTTGCGGACATTGCTGCCGTGACGCGGCTGACCCTCACGCTCCGCCAACGCCCCGGCCAGCGGCTCGATCTGTCGCCATTGGTGCCGCATCTGTTGGCCGGCAAATCAGCCCACGAGATCGAACGTATCGAATTGCAGACGACGCGCCGTCGCGTCGCGGTCGGCGAGCTATTTCGGCTGCGCATGGGCGACGCCGGGCAAATCTGCATCGAGGGCAGTTGCGAGCGTTTGGATTACGTTGGCCGCGAGATGACGGGCGGCGAGCTTCTGGTCGAGGGCGATGTCGGCATCCAAGCCGGTCGGCTCATGACCGGAGGTCGGCTTACGGTGCGGGGCAATGCTGGACCCTGGGCTGCGTCCGGGATGAAATCCGGCATGTTTGAGATTGCGGGCGCGGCGGGGGATCGGCTCGCCGGCCCGCTGCCGGGCGAGATCAGCGGAATGCGCGGCGGTATCGTCGTCGTTCGCGGCAATGCGGGTGAACGCGCCGGCGACCGCATGCGGCGCGGCACCATCATCGTCGAAGGCGATGCCGGGCCGTATGCCGGCGCCAGGATGATTGCCGGCACCCTGATCGCCTTGGGCGCGGCCGGGCCGCTGCCCGGGTTTCTCCTCAAGCGCGGCACCATCGTCCTCGGCAGCGGCTGCGGCGCACTGTCGCCGACATTCGTCGATTGCGGCGTACACCAGCTCGTCGGCAATCGATTCATGGCCGCGATGATCGAATCCTACAGCAAGTCTGCGGCCAGGTTCATGCGACTGCCGCTCAGGCGGCTTGCCGGCGATATGGCGGTGCTGGGTAAAGGCGAGATCTTTCTCGGAAAGTTTGGCGACGAGTATTCGTAATCGCATGAAAGTTGCGTAAGATGACTTATCGCTAACGCGGCGGAGCCACGTCATGGACATCGTAGCTATCGTGTTCACCGTTTGCGCGCTGGCGCACCCCGACCAGTGCGAGGAGCAGCGGATCGAATATTTCTGGCACGGTTCGCTGCGGTACTGTGTCCAGAGTGCTCAGCCTTATCTCGCGCAGTGGATCGGCGAGCACCCGAATTGGACCATCAAACGATACCACTGCGAATTCCCGCGGCAGAAAGATCGAGCCGATGCGCGTGGAGCAGCGCGCCCGGCGTGACGCGTTCCTTGAAAAAATCGGAAGCCGGCCGCTGGTCATGGGAATTCTCAACTTGACGCCGGATTCATTTTCCGACGGCGGACGCTTCGTTGCTCCGGAAGCTGCGTTGGCGCACGCCGCCGCCATGGCGGACGCGGGCTGCGACATCATCGATGTCGGCGGCGAGTCGACGCGGCCCGGCGCCGTCGCGATCAGTGAGGCCGAAGAGCTTTCGCGCGTCGAAGCGACACTGGCCGAACTGGCCGCCAGGCTCGACGTTCCGCTGTCGATCGATACTTACAAGGCCGCCGTCGCCGCGCGTGCCATCGCAGCGGGCGCCGTCGTGGTGAACGACGTGTGGGGCTTGCAGAAGGATCCGATGATGGCCGATACGGTGGCCTCGGGCGAAGCCGCAGTCGTGATCATGCACAATCGCGCCGACAAGGACGCCGCGCTCGACATCGTTGCCGAGATCAGGCGATTTTTTGCCCGGTCGCTCGGACTGGCGGACATTGCCGGAATCCCGCGCTCGCGCATCGTTCTCGATCCCGGAATTGCCTTCGGCAAGACCGCTCGTCAGAACGTTGAAGTGATCGCCCGGCTCGGCGAGCTGGCTGACTTCGGCTGTCCGATCATGGTCGGGCTCTCGCGCAAGACCTTTCTGGGATCGCTGGCCGAGGGCGGAATCGAGGGACAACTCGTCGGTACCGTCGCGGCCAATCTCGTGGCAGCGATGCACGGCGCGTCGATCTTCAGAGTCCATGACGTCGCCGAACATGTCAGCGCGTTCAAAGTGCTGGACACGATCTGCGGCGGCGGCGGCCCAGCATCGATTCGCCGACAGCCGTGAACGGGGAGCTGCAGAACGGGTAGGGCCGCTCCACGACAGGAGCTACAACAAGGAAGGTGATCATGACTCGCGGTATCGTATCGGTCGGGCTCGGCGCTATGCTGCTGTTCGCTTGCGGCGCAAATTCAGAGGTGAAGGCCGTCGAGCTCAACGATTATCCGACGTCGGCGCGCGTCGACTACGTCTTTGGCTGCATGAAAGCCAACGGCGAAACGCAGGTTTCGCTGCAGAAATGCTCCTGTTCGATCGACATCATCGCCTCGCTGTTGCCTTACGACCGCTATGTCGAGGCGGAGACCGTGCTGAGCATGGCTCAGGTCCCCGGAAATCTCGGCGGCGAATTCCGTTCGACGGCGATCGCCCGCACGGCGGTCGAGGATTTGCGCCGGGCGCAGGCGGAGGCGGAAGTCCGCTGCTTCTGACCGGCGTCGTTCACGTCGCTTCGGCGGGCCACTCGGCTTTGAAGACGTGGCCCTCGGTGTCCTCCGCTTCAGCGCGAAATGTGCTCGCGCCATTGGGCACATAGGAAAACCGGATGTTGGGATTTTCCGAGATCGATATGCCGCCGTCCATCTCCAGGAGAAGCTGGTCGCCTTGCCATACGCGCAGTTTCCGGACGATGAACAACGGGATGTAGAGCAGCGAAACCTGATCGCGTTGCAGGCCGGAATTGTTGGGGTGGCGAATCATGATTTGGGCCTCGTGCGAGGCGGTCGCCGGACCGGCGGCCGGCATGACGAATTGCCGAAGACGCATCTGCCCCAAGGCGGTCTTGTCGTCCGCGCTGTTTGCCATCGGCGCCGAACAGCCGCCCGAGGCTTTCACATAGGTCTTGACGACGTAAAGCTTGCCGTCGCTGAGTTCGGCCACCGCATGGACGTTGGAGTAGGAATTCACGCGCACGCGCGTCGCGATCATCGTCACGCCGGCGCCGACTTTGAACGTGGCGGCGACCGGCGAGGGGTTCTGATCGATAACCAGCGTCAACGATCGAAGCGTGCGGGTGTCGCCCTGCGGCAGGGTCGTGCGCATGGTGACGGGCACGATTGCGGCGTCCTCGGCGCGCGCCGGCATTTCGACGCTCAGCAATCCGGAGCCATCGGCAAGCGTCCGGCCATTGAACGCGACGGCGGCAATCTCCGGCCATGGATCGTCATCAGCCGCCGCCGGCGCCGCTGGTACGGCGCCCCAGGTCATCGCGCCCGCCAGCACAGCGAGCCCCAGCCACTGCAATCTCCTGCCCATCATCGATCCTACCTCGTGCTTTGCCGTGGCCGGCATACGTTCATTCCCATTCCAGCTCGGAATACGCGGCCGTGGCGTTGCGCGCATTATAGTCCTCGAACAGCTCCCAGCGGGATTTTTCGGAAGCTCCGGCAATCTGCGCCGCGGCTGACAGTGGCACGCCACGCTTG
>JASHSE010000671.1 GCA_030036975.1 Xanthobacteraceae bacterium
CGACGTTGGCGCTCCACCAGGGGCAGACGTCGGCGGCGCGCTGATAATTGCCGTCCATGACGTTGACGGGCACGCGCCCGCCGGCTTCGCCGACGCCGATGCGCAGCTTGCGCGCCTCTTCGCGCGCTTGCGGAGTGAGCCACATGCGGTCGTGGCCCCACAGGCTCGGCCCCTCGGTGCGCTCGTGCGGTGTCCAGTTGGCCGGATCGATGGTGCGGCCGCCCCAGCCGTACTCGACCAGAAACCGCGACGGCGACCATGAATAGAACGACGTGACGTGATCGTTGACGTGGCGGCCGAGCGTGGTGCCGATCATCTCGGGCTTGCGCAGCGCCAGATCGTAGGCTTGGCCGACGTCGTCCAGGTAGCACAGCTCGACCATCAGATGATGAATGCCGTTCTTGCCGGTATCGATGAACGCGAGGCTGTGGTGGCGCGGATTGATGTGAAAGAAGTACGCCTTGAACGGCTTGAGGATGTAGTCGCTCGGCTTGAAATTCAGGATCTCGGTGTAGAACGGTACCACCTCGTCGAGCTGCGCCGCGGTGAGCACGGCGTGGCCCATGCCGAGCGGGCCGGTGCGAAAGCCGGAGATCGAACGGCCGGGCTTGAACGCATCGCTTGCGATCTCGGCGCCGTGAAACACTTCGAGCCGGTTGCCGATCGGGTCGGCGAACACGATCAAATCCTTCACCCGGCGCTCGTCGGCGAGCGCGCGCGAGCCGCGCGCCACTTTCACGCCCGACCGTTCCAGATGCGCGGCGAGCGCATCGAGCGCCGCCGCATCGGCGACTTCCCAGCCGTAGAACGACGGACCCTCGGCTTCGTCCTCATGCACGATCACGCGCTGCTTGCGGTCGTCCATGCGCAGCGCCAGTGTGCCGCGGCTCTTGTCAACGAGCTGCATGCCGAGAAAGCGCGTGCCGTAGGCGGCCCAGTCATCGAGGTTGTTGCTGCGGATGCCGACATAGCCCAGAGCTTGCAAACCCATCGCGGCGCTCCTGAATGAATTGAGTCATTCTATCATTTTGAAGGTAATGGGCAAAATGCCGGCTGCAAGCGGGCCATCGACATATAATTCCGGCGAACGAAACGCCGCCGTCACTGCGCCAGCAACTTGGGCAGCACCGTGTCGAGACTCGTGGCGAGCAAAACGCGCGTCGGCTCGCGCAGGCCCATCACCGCATCGGGCGCCGGCGGCCAGGCGAAATCCTTGAGTTCGCGACCTGGCCCGTGGAACGGTTCCGGCCGAAAAAGGTCGTTCACCAAGCGATCGCCGAGTGTCTCGTCGCGGAGCGAGCCGCCGCCCTGCTTGAGGATCTCGAATGTGCGGCCGTCGAAGATCTCGAGCCTCGTGAGCGCGAACAAAAAGGTGGCGCCGCCGTAGATACTGAAGCGATTGACGACACCAATGCCAGTGATCACTTGATTGGTGCCAATGAACTGGTCGTTACCCTTGACAACAAGAACATAGCGTTCGCATCCGCTCGCGCCCGCGGCGGTTTGCACCAAGGGCTTGAGGTCGGGAATCTGGAACAGGTGCGGATGGTCGTAAGCCTCGAACGCATTAACCGGATAGGCGATCCGGCGCACCGAAAAGCGCGGGCCTGCGGCGGCGCGCACGCGGGCGACAAGGAGATCGTCGAGCCCCCAGGACGCGATAGGAACCGTCGTGAGGTCGTTGCCGAACGCCATCAGTCCGATATGCTGCTCGACGAAGCTCTCACCGATATGGGGGATGACGCCGATACAGGGGCCGCGCTCAGCGGCAGCGGCCGTTCTCGGCGGCGCGGGCTTCTTCGCGACTCGCTTGGTCGGCGACGGCTTTACCGCCGGCAGCTTCACCACCGACGATTTGGGTGCGGCAGTTTGTGGGGTTTGGGCGAGAGCCGGTAGGGTAAGTGCCAGCGCTAGCAGCAAAGCGACATTTCGGATCACGTCCTCCTCCCCCATCGCAAAGCTGCGCATCAGATTGCACCGAGGGACTCGCAACTGCAAGCAAGTAGCCGGCGGAGCAAAGCGCGGCTGTGGACTTTCCCTCTCACCTTGCGCGAGAGGCAAAAGGTTATTCAAATCCGAAAAACGTGCAGAACTCCGCGACCGGCGCGCGCGGCGAGCGGAATGAATTGGCCGGATGGGCGCGGTCGCCGTAGCCGATCGCGACGGCGCAGAACAGCATTTGCTCGGGCGGCATTTTGACGAACGCGCGCACGATGCGGTGCATACGGGCCCAGGATTCCTGCGGGCAGGTGTCGAGGCCGTAGCCGCGGGCGAGGAACGCCAGCGCGTGGATATAGCCGCCGAGATCGGCCCATTGGCCGGGGCCAAGCTTGCGGTCGATGGCGATGAACAATGCGACCGGCGCGTTGAAGAACGCGAAATTGCGCTTGTACTGCGCAAGCCGCCCCGCGGCGTCGCCACGGGCGACGCCGAGCGCGCCGTACAGCTGCACGCCATGCTCCTCGCGCCGCGCTTTGTACGGCTCCCATAGGGTCTTCGGGTAGATCGGATATTCGGTCTCCTCGGCGTGCGGGTCGTGGTCGGCGAGATGCGCGGCGACCTGCCGCTTGATCTCGGCGAGCGGCGCGCCGGTCAGCGCATAAACGTGCCAGGGCTGCAGATTGCCGCCGGACGCCGCGCGCGCCGCGCGCGCGAGCAGGTCGCGGACGATGCCCGGATCGACCGGCTTGTCGAGAAAGGCGCGGCAGGACAGCCGCGTGTCGATGGCGTCGAAGACGTTCATCATGATCATGAAACTATGAGTTTGCCGGGCTTGCCTTAACCGGGTCGCGTGGCGCCGTCGATCGCAACGTCTGCAACAAACCTCCGAACAAATGAACGTGTCACCGGGCGCCTTCGACGCCGCGAAGCGGTTTCACCTCTCGACACGTTCATTTGTTCGGAAAAGAGGCTAGCCGTTGCGATCGACGGCTTTCTCTGATCGGGTGAAAGACTTACGCTCGTCACTGCGTTTCATCTTCGGCCGCATCCGGCCCGGCCAGCCGCGGCGCCGGCGGCGCCGGTGCGTCCGCATCGTTCAAGCGGGGGAGCGCCGCCGGATCGGCGTTGTGCACGCGATAAAGCTGCGGCGCGGCGCGGTTGACGTGCAACTGAAAAATGTCGGGCCGATTGTAATGGCCGGCGAAGTCGTGGCGGAGCTTCATCAGGATGCCGAGCTCGAGGTCGCACTCGGCATAGAGGATGCCCTCGTCGGCGCCCATCGGCCCGGCGATGATGCGGCAATTGGGCGCCACGATCACGCTGCCGCCGCAGCAATCGGGATTGCGCAGGAATTTTTCGACCTCCGGTCCGGCCGCGAGTTTTTCGATCATGGCCTCGTCGACGGTGCCGCAGGCCGACACCACGAAGGCCTTGCTCATTTGCGCGAACGCCTGGGAGTCGACGGCGACGCGGTTGCGCATCGGGTCGCCGCTGGTCGGAAAGTGGTTCGGCCAGCTCATGACGTGGATGCGCGTGCCTTCGGCGGTCAGCGCGAAGACCGCGAGCGGATTGGAATTCTCGCCGCAGATGAGTCCGCTCATCGGGCCGAACACGGTCTGGAACGCCCCGAACGTGTCGCCGTAGCCGCCGGTATGAACCAGCCGCTCGCCGACGGTCGGCATGATTTTCCGGTGCTTGCCGATCAGCGCACCGTCCTGGCCGATATAGAGCTGGGTATTGAACAGGGTGCCGATCGTGTTGGGCAGCTTTTCACACACGCCCATCGCCACATAGGCGCCGGCCTCGCGCGCCGCGGCGCCGAGCACTGCGGTTTCCGGGCCGGGAATTTCCACCGCGTTCTTGAACAGCTCGACCGACAGCCGGTTGGCGATGCCGCTGGTCGCCACGTGATGGTGGTACCAGACCGGATGCGCCGGAATGAATCCTTCCGGGAAACCGATCACGCGCGCGCCGTTGCGCCCGGCCTCGCGAATGAGGCTGCAGGCCTTGGCGGTCGAGCCGGCGCGGTCGAGAAACATCGAAGCCGCCTGCACGGCAGCCACTTTCACTTTTTCGTACGTGTCACCCATGACCTAATCAGTAGCCCGCGCAGGCTGTTCTCCACGTCGCGAAGCTTCGACTGCACCAGCTGGCGCGCCGTCAGCATCGCCCGCCCCTCCTGCGCCGCTCGCAACCTTGCCCGGCCTCACGTCCCGGTAAACACCGGCTTGCGCTTTGCCATGAAGGCGGCGCGGCCTTCGTTGTAGTCGCGGCTGACGAAGCAAGCCTCGACCAGTTCGGTGGTGCGCGCGACGTTGCGCTTTCCCTCGTCCTTGAGAATTTCGCCAACGGTGACTTTCACCGCTTTGATGGTGAGCGGCGCGTTGGCGCAGATCATGTCGGTGATGGCCTTCACGGCGTTTTCCAGTTCGGCCGACGGCACCGCGCGGTTGATCAGCCCCATGGCGAGCGCCTCCTGGGCGTCGAACTGGCGCGCAGTATAAAAAATTTCCTTGGCGAACGACGGCCCGACGATATCGACCAGGCGCTTGAGTCCCACATAGCCGTAACCGATGCCGAGCTTGGCGGCCGGCACCGCGAAGCGCGAATTGTCCGAGGCGATGCGCAGGTCGCAGCAGGTGGCGAGCCCGAGCCCGCCGCCGATGCAATAGCCGCGGATCATCGCGATGGTCGGCTTGGGGAAGTCGTAGATGGCCGAATATGCCGCCTCCGACTTGGCGCCATAGGCGCGCGCCGCTTCGAGATCGGCGCGTTCCTTTTCGAACCGCGAAATATCGGCGCCGGAGACGAACGCCTTGCCGCCGGCGCCGGTCAGCACCACGACGCGGATGGCGGGATCGGCGGCAAAATCGTCGAGGATGCGCTTGGTCGCTTCCCACATGTCGAGCGACACCGCGTTGTGCCGCTCCGGATTGTTGAAGATCACGGTGCCGACGCCGCCATCTTTGCGCGCCAGCATCTTGTCGGTTTGCGGCATTGATACTCCCTTCTTTCGCCTCGTCGTGCGCGGGCTTGACCCGCGCATCCATGCTGCCTTGCCGCCGCATGGATTGCCGGGTCAAGCCCGGCAATGACGATTAAACCGCTTTCGCTTCGTGCAGCTTTTTGATGTCGCGCGCCGAAAAGCCGAATTCCTTGAGCACCGCGTCGGTATGCTCGCCGAGATCCGGCGGGCGCGCCGCCAGACGCGACGGCGTGCGCGACAGCGTGACGCCCTGGCCGACCAGGCGCATGTTGGATTTGTCCTTTTTGCCCACGGCCTGGGCGATGCCGAGATGCTGCACCTGCGGATCGGCAAAGACCTCGTCGATCCGGTAGATCGGCCCGCACGGCACGCCGGCCTTGTTCAAAATCTCGACCCATTCGGCACTGCCGCGGTCGGCGAGGTAGCGATCGATGGCGGCATTGAGGGCATCGCGATGCTTCGAGCGCGACGCGCCGTCGGCGTAGTCCGGATTGTCCAACAAATCCTTGGCGCCAAGCGCCTGGCAGAACCGCTTCCAAATCGTTTGTCCGGCCGAGGCGACGTTGATGTGGCCGTCCTTGGTCTTGAACACACCGGTCGGAATGCTGGTCGGATGATTATTGCCGGCCTGCCCCGGCACTTCGCCTTGAACCAGATAGCGCGCCGCCTGGAAGTCGAGCATGAAGATTTGCGCCTGCAACAGCGAGCTCGCGACCTGCTGACCCTTCTTTGATTTTTCGCGCTCCAACAGCGCGACCAGAATTCCGGTCGCCGTCAATAGCCCAGCGCTGAGATCGGCGACCGGAATGCCGACGCGCACCGGCCCCTGGCCGGGCAGGCCGGTTACCGACATCAGCCCGCCCATGCCCTGCGCGATCTGGTCGAAGCCGGGCCGGTTGGCGTAGGGGCCGTCCTGACCGAATCCGGAGATGCTGGCGTAGACTAGGCGCGGATTGATTTTTGCCAGCGTCTTGTAGTCGATGCCGAGGCGCTTCTTCACGTCGGGGCGGAAGTTCTCCACCACCACGTCGGCCTTTTTGACCATGCGCTTGAACGCCGCCAAGCCCTCGGGGAGCTTGAGATTGAGCGTCATGCTGCGCTTGTTACGGTGCAGGTTCTGAAAGTCGCCGCCTGCGCGCGGCCCGCCCATCGGCTCCTCGACGCCGGGCGGCGTCTCGATCTTGATGACGTTGGCGCCCCAATCGGCGAGCTGGCGCACGCAGGTCGGGCCGGAGCGCACCCGCGTGAGATCGAGCACGGTGAAACGCGCAAGGGCTTTTGACGCACGGGGAAAGGGCATTTTTTTGGCGCCTCCGACGCCATATCGAACGGGGACGAAACTTTGCCGATCCTGCCGCCGTTGTCTACCGGCTTGCCGCCGCGGCGGACGCTCGTTCCGGCTGGCGCGGTCCGCTATTATTGCGCATGGCCATCTTTCCGGCACTTTCAGGAGGCGATCATGAACGAAGAGGCCCTTAACGTCAGCGTCCGCAAATTTCTCAAAAAGGTGGGCGTCACCTCGCAGCGTGAAATCGAGCAGGCGGTGCGGGCTGCCGTGAGCGGCGGCAAGCTGAAGGGCAACGAAACGCTGCCCGCACGGGCGATGCTGAAGATCGAAGGCCTCGGCCTCGCGGTCGAAATCGAAGGCGCCGTCGCATTGGAATAGCAAAGCGTTTATCGGCCGCTTCGCGAATGATTTGGGACCTACGATGATTCACGCTCTTCGTCTATTGGGCTCGCGCCTTCTGATCACGCTCCTCTTCATCGGGCTCGCCGCCGCGAGCAACGCGCAGGAGCATCACGGCAGGCCAGGCGGCGCCGACGGGGAGCGGCGCCCCGAACACAGCCAGCAAGGCGGCCCGGACCGGCCGAATCAAAGCGGACCCGGCGTGCTGTCGCTGTTGCCCGCCGATTCCGTCACCCAGCACAGCATCGCCACGCCGGCCGGCAAGCTCGACTATACGGCCACCGCCGGCACGTTCTCGCTGTTCGACCAATCCGGTGAGCGCTCCGCCGCAGTGTTCTACACCGCCTACGTGGCGAAATCGGAAAATCCTGCCAGCCGGCCGGTGACGTTCGTGTTCAATGGCGGGCCGGGCGCCGCCTCGGCGTTCCTCAATCTCGGCCTGGTCGGCCCGCGCGTCGCCGCGTTCGGGCTCAATGGGCGCGACGGCTCCAGTGTTCGCCTTATCGATAATCCCGACACTTGGCTTGCCTTCACCGATCTCGTGCTCATCGATCCGGTCGGCACCGGCTGGAGCCGGGCGGCCAAGCGCGACGGCGGTGAGGCGTTCTGGGGCGTCGAGGCCGACACCGAATCCATGGCCAAGGTGATTGCGCTTTACGTCGCCAAGAACAGCCGCGTCAGCTCGCCGAAATTCATTTTGGGCGAAAGCTATGGCGGCTTCCGCGCCGCCAAGGTGGCGCGTGCGCTGCCGGAGCAGCAGGGCATTTCGGTCAGCGGCATCCTGATGCTGTCGCCGATGCTGGAGGGCGTGTTTCAGTTCAGCGGCACTCGTTTCGCGCTCGGCGCCGCGCTGCAGCTGCCGTCGCTCGCGGCGGCCGAGCTCGAACGCAAAGGCACGTTCAGCCAACAGGCGTTGGCCGACGCCGAGCATTTTGCCTTGACTGATTATCTCACCACGCTTGCCGGGCCGCCGCTGCAGGGCGATGCGGCGCAAAAATTTTACGGCCACGTTGCGGCGATCACCGGCTTGCCGCAGGAGGTGGTGGCGCGGCAACGCGGTTTCATCGGAGACGCTTACGTCAAAGACTTGCGGCGCGGTGAGCAGAAGATCGTCAGCCACTATGACGCGACATTCGCCAGCGACGATCCGAATCCCGAAAGCGCGGCGGCGTATGGTCCCGACCCGATCCTCGACGCGCTCGTTCGTTCTTACGGCAGCGCGTTTGTCGCGTATGCCCGCGACGAACTCGGCTTCAAGACCGAGATGACCTATAACCTGCTCGCCTCGGACATTGCGGGCAAATGGAAGTGGGGCTCGAGCCGCCGGCAGCCGAGCGTCAGCCAAGATCTACGAGACTTGCTGGCGCTGACGCCGTCGTTCCGGCTCATGATCGCCAACGGTTACAGCGATATGGTCACGCCGTTCGCGGTGTCGCGCTACGTGCTCGACCATCTGCCCCCAACCGCCGGCGAAGGGCGCACCGAGCTTAAGCTCTATCGCGGCGGCCACATGTTCTACCTCGACCCGGCATCGCGCAAAGCGTTTTCCGCCGACGCGCGCACCATGTACGTTTCGCCGTGACCAGTCCGGCGCACTGATCAGCTTGCCTGCCTCGTCACGTCGCTTTGTTGGGGTCGAGGCCGTATTTCGCACACATTTTGCCGACCAGGGCCGCGTCCTTGCCGCCGGCGATCAGCCCCATGGTGGCCGAGGTCACATAGCCGCCGGTCAACCCGACCTCGACGATGTACGCTTGCCGGCCGCTATAGGCCGCGTAGGGACTCTTGGCGTCCACGGTGGCGCAATAATTGGGCGACGCGTCGCTCGGCATCGCCGGAAATTTCGCCCAATGGTATTTCGCCGCGGCGGCGTCGCGCAGCGACGGCGAGACGGCGGCGATGATGATCTTTTTTTCGTCAGCGGTGAGGTCGCGCTGCGGGCCACTGCCTGCCGCGGCGGTGGCGCTGTCCGACGCCGCCGGGCCGCCGGCAGAGGGCAGCGCCCCAGCGCAGGCCGATAGAGCTAAACCGAGGGCTAAAGTCGTGGTTAGCGTCAGGCGGTGAGCGTGCACGTCCGATCCGTTCCTATGCTGAAGCTTGTGACCGCCAGCCGGCTCGCTGCGCCGCCTGGGCGCGATCGCCCCGCATCGCACGTCCCTAACTGCACGGCGCCCCTCGACACAGTCAATCCCTCATTCTTCGGCGCGGAATGATTCGCAACGGCCTCCGGCAACGAGCGAATCGATTCGATCTCTCGCTCCAATGGGGCGATTTGAATTGGCGATTGCCAGACTGGTTTTGCACGGGCGCTGCGCCGAATCTGTGCTCCGTCGCTGCAACTTCGTATCGATGTGCCGGCCAAACGCACTCGCTCAGCATCTTCCACAACCAGCGCGCCGGGTGCGGCAGACGAATTCGTGACGACTGTGTCTTTTCAGCACTAGAGGATTGGATTTGCCCTGCTATGGTCTTGCCCGTCATGGACGGGGGAATCCTGCAATGAAGAAACTGGCTCTGGCAATCATCGCAGTGTTGACACTGGCGACGATGGCCGGCTGTGCCACCCCCCCGCCGCCGGTGGTGACGAAGGGGTAATGGCAGCAGCAGGCTGAATGGGGGAAGGGCCGGCTCCCATGCCGGCCCCTTTTCCTTTTTGGATCTCTGCGTTGCGGATCTTGCAT
>JASHSE010000672.1 GCA_030036975.1 Xanthobacteraceae bacterium
ACGGCCGCCGGCAGTTGCGCGAAGGAACTGATGACCCGGTCCGGCCGCAATTCCGCGATCGGAACGTTGGTATAGCCGAAATCGACGCCGACGATCGGCACGCTTGCGGCGCGGGCGGTGCGGATGTCGGTTGCGGAATCCCCGATCATGATCGCACGCTCGGGCTCGCCGCCGGCGCGCCCGACCGTGGCCCGCAACATCTGCGGATCTGGCTTCAGCAGGCTGCCGAACGTGTCCTGGCCGCAGATCGCGGCGAAGCGCGGCGCGAGGTGCAGTGCCTCCAGCAGGCGCTTCGCCAGCCATTCGAGCTTGTTGGTGCACACCGCGAGTCGATGACCCGCGGCGTTCAGCTTGTCGAGCGCACCATCGAGATCCTGAAACGGCCGCGATCGGTCGGCGATATGATCGGCATAATGGGCGATGAAAGCGGCGTAGAGCCGGTCGATATCGGCGGGCACGCAGGCGCGCCCCGCCGCGGCGAGCGCCCGCTCGATCATGGCCCTGGCGCCGCCGCCGATCAGCTTACGCGCGGTCTCGAACGGCACCGCGGGGAAGCCCTCCTGCGCCAGAACAACATTCAGCGTGTCGATGAGATCGGCGGCCGTATCGATCAGCGTGCCGTCGAGATCGAAGACGATGGTCGCCATGCTGCCCCGCCTAGCCGGCGGCGCATGGCCGTGCAAGGGGAGAGCCGTTTTTCAGCGCGGTTTTTCTGCAATTTCTCCTGGGCCGGCCCGCGAAACGGCGCTACATACGGCGCGGGCGAAAGCTGCGCCGAGGGTTTGTTGGGTGGCTATGGACGTTGAGGCGCAAAAGCGCGCCGCCGCCGAACGCGCGCTCGATTTCGTGCAGCCGGGCATGCGTCTCGGCCTCGGCACCGGCTCGACCGCCGCGCATTTTGTCGCTGTTCTCGGTGAACGCGTCCGCGCCGGCCTTAACGTCGTCGCCGTGCCCACCTCCGAGGCCACGCGTGTGCTGGCGGAGCAACATGGCATTGCGCTCGCCACCCTCGACGACATGCCGCAGCTCGACGTTACGGTCGATGGCGCCGACGAGGTCGCGCCGGATCTGACCCTGATCAAGGGCGGCGGCGGCGCGCTGCTGCGCGAAAAGATCGTAGCCAGCGCTTCGGCGCGAATGGTCGTGATCGCCGACCAGTCGAAATGGGTCGAGATGTTGGGGCGCTTTGCGCTGCCGATCGAAATTGTGCCGTTCGGCGCCACGGTGACGCAGCGCGCGGTTGAGGCGGTCGCCGCCGCGGCCGGCTGTCCGGGCCCGGCACGCTTGCGCAAAACCGCGTCCGGCCATCCTTTCGTCACGGACGGCGGGCATTGGCTGCTCGACGCTCAGTTGCAGCGCATCAACGACCCGCGAAATCTTGCAGGCCGTTTGGCGGCCGTCCCCGGCGTCGTGGAACACGGCTTGTTCATCGCTCTGGCGCGGACTGCTATTGTGGCCGGCCCAGCCGGCGTGCGTATCGTCGAGCGGCCTTGACTTTCAAGCTTCAAGAAGGAGTGCGTCCATGATCGCCCGTCCGTCCCCGCGCCACAACGCGCGCCAGCGCCGTTATCGACTGTTGGCGGTGCTGATCGGGCTGCTCCTGATCGGTGTCGCCAGGCCGGTTGCAGCGCAAAGTCCGGCGCAGAATCCGTCGCCTGCCGCGATCATGCTCGCCAAACAGATCGTCGAGCTCAAGGGCGCCCGGCAGCTGTTCGCGCCGCTGGTGCGCGGCGTGGTCGAGAAGGTCAAGGATCAGTTCCTGCAGACCAACTTCATGTGGGCCAAGGACCTCAACGAGGTCGCCGCCAACATGGAAAAGGAGTACGCCCCGCGCGTCGACGAACTGGTCGACATGAGCGCGCGCATCTATGCCAGCCATTTCACGGAAGCCGAACTCAGGCAGCTTCTCGCCTTCTATCAGTCGCCGGTCGGCCGCAAGGCCATCGTGGAGGAGCCGAAGGCGCTCGACGAGAGCATGGCGAGCGGCGGGCAATGGGGCGAAAATCTGTCCGACGAGGTCCTGGTCAAGATGCGCGACGAGATGAAAAAACGCGGGCACGACCTCTAGGATGGCCGATCACGACGTCGATCTGTTCGTCATCGGCGGCGGCTCCGGCGGCGTGCGCGCCGCGCGGGTCGCCGCCCAGCATGGCGCGCGCGTCATGCTGGCCGAGGAATATCGCCTCGGCGGCACTTGCGTGATCCGCGGCTGCGTGCCGAAAAAGCTTTTGGTCTACGCCGCCCGGTTTCGCGGCGAATTCGAGGATGCCGCGGGTTACGGCTGGGTCCTGCCGCAACCATCGTTCGACTGGCCGACGCTGATCGCCAACAAGGACCGCGAGATCGCCCGGCTCGAAGCGGCCTACACCGCGACCTTGCAGAAAGCCGGCGTCGCGGCGGTCAAGAGCCGCGCCGTACTGGCGGATGCTCATACGGTCGCGCTGGCGAACGGCGAACGGGTGCGGGCGGCCACGATTCTGATTTCGACCGGCGGCGCGCCGAGCTACGGCGACAAGATCGCCGGACTGGAACACGCCATTTCCTCCAACGAGGCGTTTCATCTGCCGGAACTGCCGCGCCGCGTCGTCATTCAGGGCGGCGGCTACATCGCCGTCGAGTTCGCCGGCATTTTTGCCGGACTTGGTTCTCACGTCACGTTGGTTTATCGCGGCGAGAACATCCTGCGCGGTTTTGATGACGATGTGCGCCATCACGTGCGCACCGAAATGGCAAAGCACGGCATCAGAGTCATCACCGGCTGCAAGGTCGCGGCGATCGAACGCAGCGGCGCGCATTTTGTGGCCCGGCTCTCCGGCGGCAATCGCGTTTCCGCCGATTGCGTCATGTTCGCGGTCGGCCGCCTTCCCAATATCGCCAAGCTCGGCCTGAAAGAGACCGGCGTCGCGCTCGCCGGCAACGGCGGCATTGCGGTCGATGAATTCTCGCGCACCAGCATCGCGAATATTTACGCCGTGGGCGACGTGACCAACCGCGTCAATCTTACGCCGGTCGCCATCCGCGAGGGCCACGCCTTCGCCGATACGGTGTTCGGCGGGACACCGACCGCGGTCGATCACACCAACGTGCCGACTGCGGTGTTTTCCGATCCCGAGGTGGGCGTGGTCGGCCTCACCGAGACGCAGGCGCGCGTGGCGCTCCCGCGAACCGACATCTACAAGGCCATGTTCAGGCCGCTCAAGGCGACCTTGTCCGGCCGCGACACCGCCGTCTTGCTCAAGCTCGTGGTCGACGGCCTGAACGACCGCGTGGTCGGCTGCCACGTCGTCGGCGAGGGCGCCGCCGAGATGATCCAACTCGCCGCCGTCGCGGTGAAGATGCACGCCACCAAGGCCGATTTCGACGCCACCGTCGCGCTGCATCCGACCGCGGCCGAAGAGCTGGTGACGATGCGGACCAGAAGCGCAAGCTACACCCGCGAAGCGGCCGAATAGCCGGCTTTATTCGTGTCCCCATTCGCGAATACGGAACAGCGCATGAACCTCGGCGGCTGCCGCCGGGAAGTGGCTCGCCCATTGCAAGCCGCGTCGGCGTAGCAATTCCATGGTCGCCTCGTCGCGGCGATACTCCTCGCGCGTTCGGCGGTGGCCGTGCCAAACGAAATTGGCGGCAGATCCCGCGGCGACCCCAGCCAGCAGTAAGGCACGCCGATGCGCGCCGATCATCCCATCCAGCAACTGTGCGGCTTCAATGTGCAGCGCCCAGGCGAACCACATGATATCGCCGTCGAGCGTGTGGCGGCCGGCAGTCCGCTTGCGCGGATCGTCCGCCGCAATAAGCGCGTCGCGCTCGGTAGCTGGCGGTAGCGTGTCGGTGGCAAAGCGGAAGACAGCTTCCAGATAGTCCTCGCGCACCTCTGGGTCGGCAGCGTCGCCGAAATGCTTGGCGAACAGCTGCGCCAAGAGATCGTCCACTTCGGCCACCGCCGCGGCGACGGCCGGTGCGCGGACGGCATCGCCGAACGACGAAGCAGGCGCGGTGCCCAACGCCATGCGCGTCCAAGCAACAAAAGCCGGCGGACGACGTTGACGGGGCAAAAGCTGCGTCAGCAAGCCCGGTTCGCCCTGCTCGTCGCCGAAATAGAATCGTCCGCGCGTCTCGGGATGATAAATGTCCCAATACTCGGTCCACGCATCGAGTTCGTGGAACCAAGCAACATACCGGGCTTCGGCGCTGGTCGGTGGCCGACGCACGGCCCGCGGGCCGGCGTCGGATTGCGTCATCTCAGGACGAGGACATCGCCCTCTTGCAGATGTCCGGAGATTTCCTTTTGCACGGAAGCCAGGGTGGT
>JASHSE010000673.1 GCA_030036975.1 Xanthobacteraceae bacterium
AACGCGCCGTCCTCGGTGCCGGCCGGATCGTACCAGGCGCCGCACGAGAGCTTGGCGACCCCCGGCGACAAGGCGTCAGTGATGACGGCGCCGGCAAGACACGCGCCGCGGGCGTTGAAGATGCGCACCACGTCGCCGTCCTTGATGCCGCGAGCCCGCGCGTCGTCGGGATGTAGCGCCACCGCCTCGCGGCCCGCCACCTTGCCGCGCGCCGAGACCGCGCCGCCGTCCATCTGACTGTGCAGGCGAAAGCGCGGCTGGCTCGAAATCAGATGCAGCGGATAGTCGCCCGCGGCGCGCGCGCCGAGCCATTCCGACGGTTCGATCCAGCTCGGGTGCGGCGGACAATTGTCGTAGCCGAAGCCCGCGATCTTCTCCGAATAAAGCTCGATGCGGCCGGACGGCGTCGCGACGCGATTGCGCTCCGGATCGGCACGGAAGCTTGAAAACAGCACGTACTCGTCAGCGCCCGGCGGAATTTCGAAAAAGCCGTCCTGCCAGAAGCGGTCGAAATCGGGAATCGCCGCCGCGTTGGTGCGCACGCTGCCACGCCACCTGTCGTAGAGGTGGCGCAGCCAGCCCATTTCGTCGCGGCCGCCGCCGTGCGCCTCCGCGCAGCCGAGCCGGCGGGCGAGCGCGCCGAAGATGGCGAAATCGTCGCGCGCTTCGCCGACCGGCTCGACCGCCTTGTGCATGGCGATCACGAAGCGGTCGCGCGGCGCGCAGCCGATATCGTTGCGCTCGAGCGTGGTGGTCGCCGGCAGCACGATGTCGGCGTGGCGCGCGGTCGCGGTCCACCACGGCTCGTGCACGATGATGGTTTCTGGCCGCTGCCACGCCGCGCGCAACCGGTTGGTGTCCTGATGATGGTGGAACGGATTGCCGCCGGCCCAATAGACGAGCTTGATATCGGGGTACGTGACCCTGCGGCCGTTGAAATCGTACGGCTCGCCGGGCCGCGCCAGGCATTCGGCGATGCGCGCGGCCGGAATCGCGCGGCCGAGCGGATTGGCGAGCCCCTCCATGGTCGGCGCCTCGAAGGCGAGCGGTGGCTCGGCAATGCCACTCGCCGAGCCGTAGCCGAAACCAAAACCGCCGCCGGGCAGTCCGATCTGGCCGAGGCAGGACGCGAGCAGGATCACGGCCCAGTACGGCTGCTCGCCGTGATCGGCGCGCTGCAGCGACCACGACGCGCTGATCATGGTGCGGCGCGACGCCATGCGGCGCGCCAATGCGCGGATCGTTTCGGCGGCAATGCCGGTGATCGGCGCCGCCCAGTCGGCGTCCTTCGGCCGGCCGTCGCTCGCTCCCATCAGATAAGCCTGCACGCGGTCAAAGCCGGTGCAGCAGCGCGACAGGAACTCGCGGTCGTGCAGCGCCTCGGCGATCAGCGTGTGCGTCAAGGCGAGCAGCAGCGCGGTGTCGGTGCCGGGTCGGATCGGCAGCCATTGCGGCGCCACCGCTGGCGGCCCGTCCTCGCGGATCGGACTGACGTTGATGACCTCGACGCCCTCGCGCGCGAGCTCTGCAAGCGCGCTGCCGATGGCGTGGGCGCCGCAGCCGCCTTTGGTGACCTGCATGTTCTTCGGATTGGCGCCGCCGAACAGCACCATGAGCTTGGCGTGCTGCGCGATCGACGACCACGAGGTGAGCGGACCGGTGACGGCCTGGGCACTGCCGAGCACATGCGGCAGAAACACCAAAGCGGTGCCGAAACTGTAATTGGAAGTTTGATCGACGAAGCCGCCGAACGCCGACATGAAGCGGCGCAACTGGCCGCGCGCCTCATGAAAAATTCCGGCCGAGCCCCAGCCCTGCGAGCCGGCCATGATGGCGTCGTGGCCGCACTCGCGTTTGACGCGGTCAAGCTCGCCGGCAACGAGATCGAACGCCTTGTCCCACGACACCGGCACGAAGCGCTCGCGGCCGCGGCCGGCGCCGTTACCCGCGCCACCTTTGCGCCAACCCTCGCGCACCACCGGCTGCGCCACCCGCAGCGGCGAGTGCACCGCCGCCGGCACCGCCTCGATCAACGGCGACGGTTCCGGATCGTGCTCGAACGGCCGCACGCCGACCACCCGGCCGTCCTCGACTTCGGCCAGAAACGCGCCCCAGTGCGAATGATTGCGGACGAGTTTTTTGGTCATATGCTGTGCCTCGTTGACTGCAAGCAATTTAACACAGCGCGTCGAAGATGGCGCGGGTTGATCTGCGAGGCCCGACCCCCCCTCACCCCATCCCTCTCCCCTGCGGGGAGAGGGAGCAGTTTGCGAACCTGCATGAGCATCTTGGATACGCAGAATGTGCCGCGCGCGGCGGGTTGCGTTCCTTCTCCCCGGAGGGGAGAAGGACAGGATGAGGGGGTTCGGACGCCGCCGAAAAAGTCGCAGCGGTGGGGACGCAATCTGAATAGTATATAAGTAAAGCATGACCACACGCGACCTGAACGATTTTCTCGCCCGCACCGGCCCCGGCACGCCGATGGGCGGCCTGATGCGGCGCTATTGGATTCCGGCGCTGCTGGCGGCGGAAATCCCGGAACCCGATTGCCCGCCGGTGCGCGTAAAACTGCTGGGCGAGCGCCTGATCGCGTTCCGCGACAGCGCTGGCCGCATCGGCGTGATGGACGAGTTCTGCGCCCATCGCGGCGTGTCGCTGTGGTTCGGAAGGAACGAAGAACACGGCCTGCGCTGCCCCTATCATGGCTGGAAATACGACGTCACCGGCCAGTGCATCGAGGTGCCGTCGGAGCCGGTCGAGAGCGGCTTCTGCCGGAAGATCAAGCTCACGTCGTATCCGTGCGTCGAAATGGGCGACGTGATCTGGATCTACATGGGACCGCCGGACAAAAAGCCGCCGCTGCCGAATTTCGAATGGGCGACCGTCGCACCCGCGCACCGCTTCGTCACCAAGCGCACCCAGGAATGCAACTGGCTCCAGGCGCTCGAAGGCGGCATCGATTCGGTGCACGTGTCGTTCCTGCACCGCCACGATTTGCGCAGCGATCCGCTGCACGTGAGCCAGGGGGCGGAGTTCACCCGCGAGACCAGCGTCCGCTTCGAGGTGGTGGAGAGCAAGGGCGGCATGGTGATCGGCGTGCGCCGGCCGGCGACGCCCGGCCAGCTCTATTGGCGCATCACCCAATGGATCATGCCGTTCCACACCATGATTCCGCCCTACGGCGACAACGCGCTCAACGGCCACGCCTTCGTGCCGATCGACGACGAAAATTGCATGGCGTGGTGTTTCACCCACCATCCGGCGCGGCCGCTCTCCGCGCATGAGCTCGATACCATGGGGGGCGGCGGCGGCATTCACGTCAATCTCATTCCCGGCACGTTCCGTCCGGTGGTCAACAAGGACAACGACTACATGATCGACCG
>JASHSE010000674.1 GCA_030036975.1 Xanthobacteraceae bacterium
CCTTGTGTATTGTATGGTCCGATTTATGACTATTACGACTCTCAGCAGCAATTCGAGGGGCCGCTCGGATTTCCGACGAGCGACGTCACCCAACGTTCCGACGGATCGTATTATGCCGTTTTCGACAATGGTGTCCTCTATGCGGACACTCAGGGTAATGTGTCGCAGCTACATGCCTTGTCGCCTTCTCTGCTTGAGGCGCTGACAGCATCTTCGGCGTATCCGTCTGGAATAAATGGAACGATTGGTCAGATAACGCAGATCGCTCAGCAGAAGGTGCAATCCATCGCCAATAATGCAGTGCAAACTAACGCAATGCTGAGCATGTACGTAAGCAGCATCGCAGTAGAACTCACATTCAAACAAGTCGGACAAGGCGCCTGCGCAAATTCAGCTGCCCTCGGGTCACTAACGCAGGGCGCGGTCTGCAGAGAACACGTATTTGACGTCTATCTTACTTTCAACTTGACCGGATGTGCGAGTGTGGCGGGCAATGCAAATGCAGATATGACTGTCACCCTGCAGCTCGTTGTTAATCCACCCGGTGTACAGGCTTTCTTGCGCTCTTATACCATCAACAACGTGGGCAGCCCATTTGGGGCTGCCAATGGCCAAATAACCTCTCAACTCAATCAGGCCATGGCGAACCAGTTCGGACACGATCTGCTGTCGGCGCCAACGCCGAGTGGTTTTTCGGCAATCGCCGTCATCGTCGATACATCAGGCAATGTGAACGTCTATATATTACCAACCTGCAGCGCGTCTGCGGTAATGTTGGTACGGCCGCGATTGGCTCAAAAGACCCTATCAAGGCTTCGAAGTTTGCGAGACAATTTCATCGTACATAAGCGCTACGGAGGGGACGTCGTCACTATTGTCAACACCATAGGTCCCCTCTTAATAGAGCGGTTGCGCCAAGAAGACCTAAGCTCCCAAGGCAAGGGATACGAGCTTCTTACTACCGTCGCCACTATAATCTCGGCTCCCGATGTTGAAGATGATGCCTTCAAAAAGGAGCTGGATGAAGTGTCCGAGAAACTAGTGCGACTATTGCACACCCTGGACGAAGATGCCGACCTCGCTGACATCATCCAGCATATGCTTGATATCGGCGTAGCGTTTGTCCGCGAAAGGGTGGCAAATCCACCTTCTGCTACAGCAGCACTGAAAGCATTTGATCACATGCTTGCCAAAGAGCTTGAGCGAGGCACGCGTCGTAGTCACAAACACTGAAACAAGTATGCCTGGTTATCAGCGCGCGTGGACGGCAGCTCTTATCGGCTTCACTATCGAGCGATTTGCGGGCGCGGATCAAGCTCCGGTGCCGATCCAACGATGGTGGCTCAATCCGCTTGCTTGGTTGACGCTCGGATTGATACGTTGCTACCAGGTGTGGGTACCCGATCATCATAAGCCTAAGTGCTTTTTTACGCCATCCTGCTCAAATTACATGGCTCTTGCCATCAAAAAATATGGAGTCCGGCGCGGTATCCAAGCTGGACTACGCAGGATCATGCGTTGCGTGCCGTTTGCCGATCGGGTTGAAGACTGGCCTTGAGCGGTCTAGTGGCTGCGCGGTGGGCTTTTTGCGCGGGTGAGGAAGCGCAGCCTTTAGGACGCAGGATTTTTCGGCTTGGGTTTTCGAACGGTCTTCGGCGCCGGCTTCGCTATTTCTGCGCGCGGCTTCTCGCCGACGGGAGCGGCGGCGACTTTCGGCTTTTTGGGCTTAGGCCGCGGCTTGGCGTGAACCGGCTCGGCCTCTTGCGGCGGCACCGCGCGGGTCGGCCCGGTATAGACCACGACCGGAACCACCGGGCCGGCATCTGCCAGCAGGTTCTGCGGCGTCGGCGCACGCAATGCCGAGAGCAGCACCGAGAATTGCGAGGAGGTCTCGCCGGCGCCGACATTACCGGTGGCGACGCCGCCGTTCCGGGCGCTCTGGGCCTCTTCGTCCAAATCCTCATCCTCGGCAGGCGGCCGCTTGCGGTGCGGGCCGCACATCTCGTCCTTCAGATTCGGCGGATCGGCATTGATCGGCTTGAGCTCGTCGACGGTGCCGAGCGACGGCGTCAGCCAGGCCAGCGGGTTTTGCCGGAAGCCGCTTTCCAGCATCTCCGCCGCCTTGACCGCGCGCGCCGCGCCCGACGGCGCACCAAGCACCACCGCGATCAGGTGCTTGTTGCCGCGCGTCGCCGTGGCGACCAGATTGAAGCCGGAGGCGCAGATGAAGCCGGTCTTCATGCCGTCGGTGCCGGGATAGCGGCCGAGCAGCGGGTTGTAGTTGCGCACGATGCGCCTGCCGTATTTGATCGCCGGGATGTGCCAATAGAAGCTGTATTGCGGGAACTGTTTGATCAGCGCGCGCGCCAGGATGGCGAGATCGCGCGCCGAGGTGATCTGGCCGTCCGCCGGCAGGCCATTGGGATTGACGTAGTTCGTTTCGGTCATGCCGAGGCTTTGCGCGGTCAGCGTCATCTCCTCGGCAAATTTGTCGATCGAGCCGTCGATGCCTTCGGCGAGCAACACGGCCATGTCGTTCGCCGACTTGACCATCAGCATCTTGAGCGCGTTGTCGACCGTCACCTGGGTGCCGATCGGAAAACCCATCTTGGTCGGCGACTGGGACCAGGCGTTGCGCGACACGGTGAACAACGTGTCGAAGGTGATGCGATGGTCGCGGATCGCGCTCAGCGTGACATAGAGCGTCATCAGCTTGGACAGCGAGGCCGGGTACCACGGATAGGTGGCGTTTTCGGCGCGCAGCACCTTGCCGCTGTCGGCATCGACCAGCAGCAGGGCTTCGGCCCGCGCCGGCGTGGCGGCGGTGACAAGCGGCGCAGCCAAGAGTGAAACGATAGCGATGAAACCGAGCGAGATCGGCAAACGCGATGCGTTACGACTTTTCATGCGATGCACTCATGTGCGGTCCGTGCAGTGGCCAAGCGGGACAAAAGCGGAGTGCGGACCTATGTAACAGCAAGGCCGCCGCGAACGCAAAGGCGAACGCCGTTAACCTTGCGGATGTGATAGCCGCTGGTCCCTAGGCCATGAAAAGGACTAAAATTCGACGGGCGCGGTCGGCGGAACCATGCGAATGGGGCTCGGCGCCGGCCGCAAAATGGAGCGGATCATGACCGCGTGCATCGTGGGATGGGCGCACACGCCCTTCGGTCGGCTTGCCGACGAAACGGTCGAGAGCTTGGTCGTGCGCGTGGCGAATACGGCGCTGGCCGACGCTGGTATTGCCGCCAAGGACGTCGATGAGATCGTGCTCGGCCACTTCAATGCCGGCTTTTCGGCGCAGGACTTTACCGCCTCGCTGGTGCTGCAGGCCTCGCCCGATCTCCGCTTCAAACGCGCCAGCCGGGTCGAGAACGCCTGCGCTACGGGCTCGGCCGCCGTGCATCAGGGACTGCAGGCGATCGCCGCCGGTTCGGCGCGCATCGTGCTCGTGGTCGGCGTCGAGCAGATGACGATGACGCCGGCCGCCGAAGTCGGCCGCAACCTGCTCAAAGCCTCCTATGTGCGCGAGGAGGCCGACATAGATGGCGGCTTCGCCGGCATTTTCGGCCATATCGCATCGCTTTATTTCCAGCGCTGGGGCGATCAGTCCGACGCGCTGGCGCGCATCGCGGCGAAGAACCACAAGAACGGCGTCGGCAATCCCTATGCGCAGCTGCGCAAGGACCTCGGCTACGATTTCTGCCGCAGCGAGAGCGACAAAAACCCGCGCGTCGCTGGGCCGCTCAAGCGCACCGATTGCTCGCCGGTGTCCGACGGCGCCGCTGCTTTGGTGCTGGCCGACGTCGCGACCGCGCTCGCCCTCGATAAGGCGATCGTGTTCCGCGGCGCCGCCCACGTGCAGGACTTTCTGCCGATGGCGCGGCGCGACGTTCTCAAGTTCGAAGGCTGCGCGCTCACCTGGCAGCGCGCGTTGGCGCAGGCCGGCGTGGCGCTTGACGACCTATCGTTCGCCGAGGTGCACGACTGCTTCACGATTGCCGAGCTGATCGAATACGAGGCGATGGGACTGGTGCCGGAAGGCCACGGCGCGCGCGCCATCGCCGACGGCCTTGTCGCCAAGGACGGCGCGCTGCCGATCAATCCGTCCGGCG
>JASHSE010000675.1 GCA_030036975.1 Xanthobacteraceae bacterium
GGCCAGGCTTTCGCTGCCGCATTATCGCGATCTGCTCGCCCGCGTGCCGGTCGCGGCTGCTGCGCGCGTGCGCGCGGCCTGGGGCGAGCCGGCCGACGATCCCGATCTGCGCGACGGCGCGTTTCGCTTTCGTATCCGGCGCTACGGCAACGTCTGGGTCGCGCTGCCCCCCGATCGCGGCCGCGCCGCCGAGCGCCGCGCCGATTATCACGATCCGGCGCTGCCGCCGCGCCACGCGCTCGTCGCGTTCGGGCTATGGCTGCAGCATGTCGCGCAGGTCGATGCGCTGATCCACATGGGCGCGCACGGCACGCTGGAATGGTTGCCCGGCAAGACCGTGGCGCTTTCCGCCGGATGTTTTCCGGAAATCCTCACCGGCGCGTTGCCGGTGATCTATCCGTTCATCGTCAGCAATCCGGGCGAGGCGGCGCAGGCCAAGCGCCGCATTGCTGCAGTGACGATCGGCCATCTGCCGCCGCCGCTCGTTGCCGGCGGCACGCTGCCGGGCGACGCGCGCGAATTGGAGCGGTTAATCGACGAATATGCGCAAGCGGACGGGCTCGACCGCCGCCGTCGCGAAAAGCTGGCGAAGCTCATCGTCGAGACCGCGCAGGCGAGCGGCTTGGCGCGCGAGGCCGGGCTGGCCGGCGAATGCGAACCAGACGACGCGCTGCGCCGCATCGATGCCTGGCTGTGCGATCTCAAAGACCTCGCCGTCAAGGATGGCTTGCACGTTTACGGCCGCGAGCCCGCTGCTTGCGAGGATCCGCTGTGGCGGGCGAGCGCCGCCGCCGAACGTGACGCGCTCATCGCGGCGCTCGACGGCAGCCGCGTCGCGCCCGGACCGGCCGGGGCGCCGGCGCGCGGCCGGCGCGACGTGCTGCCGACCGGGCGCAATCTGTTCACCGCCGATCCGCGCACCATGCCGACGCCGACCGCGATGGATTTCGGCCGGTTCGCCGCCGACGAAATCGTGCGCACGCATCTGCAAAGCCACGGCGAACCGCCGCGCGCGGTGATCGTCGACCTGTGGGGCAGCGCCACCTTGCGCACCGGCGGCGAGACCATCGCGCAGGGCTTTGCGCTGATGGGCTGCCAACCGATCTGGGAGCCGGCGACCGGCCGCATTACCGGCGTCGAAGTGTTGCCGCCCGCCGCGCTCGGCCGGCCGCGCGTCGACGTGACGTGGCGCATTTCCGGACTGTTTCGCGATTTGTTTGCGGCGCAGATCGCGCTGATCGACGCCGCCGTGCAGGCTGTCGCCGCGCGCGACGAGACCGCCGACGACAATCCGCTCGCCGCCGCCCGCCGCGCCGCCGGCGCCGGCACCACGCGGCTCGACCGGATTTTCGGCAATGCGCCGGGCAGCTACGGCGCTGGGGTCGACGATGGATTGGAGCGCGCCGAGAACCGCGACGCGATCGGGGCGGCTTATCTCGCCGCGGTATCGCACAGCTATGGCGGCGCCGCCGGCGAGGGCGATGCCGCGCCCGGCGCGTTCGCGCAGCGCATCGCCGACGCCGAAATTCTCCTGCACGCCGGCGACGATCCGGCCCGCGATCTGCTCGAAGGCGCCGAGGACGCCGCTTTCGTCGGCGGCTTCGCGGCCGCCGCAAAACTGCTCGGCCGCGCCGTCGATCTCGTCATGCTCGACGTCACCGATCCGCAGCGGCCGCGGGCCCGGCCGCTCGCCGCCGCGCTGGCGCGCATCGTGCGCGGCCGCGCCGTCAATCCGCGTTTCATCGCCGGCCAGATGCGGCACGGCCCGCGCGGCGCCGCCGAATTCGCCGAAACCGTCGATCGCCTCGCCGCGTTCGCCTCAACAACGGATGCCGTATCCGGCGAATTGTTCGATCTTTTGTACGACGCCTACGTCGCTGATCCGCAGGTGCGCGACTTTCTGCTGCGCGAAAATCGAGACGCCGCGCGCGCCGTTGCCGAGCGGCTCGATGCAATGCGCCGCCGCGGTTTTTGGCATCCGCGCCGCAACGATGTTGATGCCGGGCTTGCGGCGTTGCGCGCTTCTTCCTTTCCCTCCCCCCTTGCGGGGGAGGGTAGGCAGGGGGGTCGCGAGGATCCGCTATGCGCGTGACCTGCCTCCCGACCCCCACCCCCGACCCCTCCCCGCAAGGGGGAGGGGGGCAGACGCTGCGCCGCGGTGTTTGCCCGGGATTGTCGGCACCGCTGCCAACCGGCGACGGGTTGTTGGTGCGCATACGGCCGCTCGGCGCCATTCCGCTCGCCGCGTTTGACGAACTGTGCGCCCTGGCGGCGAAGCACGGCAACGGCGTCCTGGAAATCACCGCGCGGGGCAGCATTCAGGTGCGCGGCCTGAGCGCCGCGTCCGCGCCACGATTTGCAGATGAAGTCGCCATGCTCGGCATCGCGGCGGAGGACGGCGTGCCGATCCTGATCAATCCTCTGGCCGGATTAGCCGCGGACGGTATCATCGATGCGGCAGCTTTTGCTGCGGAGCTGCGCCGCGTCTTGGCACGTCGGTCGCTCGCTGCGAAGCTAAGCCCAAAAATTTCCGTCACGATTGACGGCGGCGGCGCGCTCAACCTCGATGCCGTCGCCGCGGACATCCGGCTCCGCGCCCGGCTGTCGCAGAGCGACGCGCTGCTGCAGGTCAGCGTCGGCGGCGACGCAGCGAGTGCGGTGCCGCTGGGCAATGTTGCCGTTGGCGACGGCGCAGCGGCGACCGTGCGTCTGCTCGACGCGTTGGCGAAATGCGGACGCCACGCGCGGGCGCGCGACATCGTCGCGGCCGAAGGAATTGCGGCGTTCCATGCCGCAATTGCCGGTCTTCTGCGCGGCGAAATCCTACCAAGCGTCACATCCCATCCTGCCGAACTCATTGGCACGCATCGTTTGCGAGACGGTTCGTCCGCGTGCGGCATCGCCCTCCCCTTCGGTCACGCCGATGCTTCATTGCTCAATTGTTTGATCCGGTCTGCCGAACAGGCGGGAGGAAGTGGAGTGATTGCAGCTCCCGGCCGTACTCTCCTCGCAATCGGCCTTCTTCCCGCCGCCGTGTCTGATTTCGCCGCCCAGGCCAAGCAACTCGGCTTCATCACCCGCGCCGACGATCCGCGCCGACGCGTCATTGCCTGTGCGGGCGCGCCGTTCTGTGCGTCCGGGCAGATGGCAACGCGCGCCATGGCACCGCGGATTGCCGAGATTGCGGCGCGTCTTCACGCCGGCTTTACCACGATCCATCTCTCCGGCTGCGCCAAGGGTTGCGCGCATCCTCAAAAAGCCGCGCTCACAATTGTCGGTTCGCCCGCGGGATGCGGGCTCGTGGCCGACGGCTCGGCGCAGGATGCGCCGTTCGCCGTGGTGACGACGGACGGACTGCCGGCCGCGATTGCGAAATACGCCCGCGCGCCGAAAAGACGCGAGGCGCGCCATGGCTGAGCGCGCCGCCTATCTGCGCGACGGCGCGGCGATCTATCGGCGCTCGTTTGCCATCATCCGCGCCGAGGCCGATTTGTCGCGGTTTTCGGACGCCGAAGCCGAGATCGCAATGCGCATGATTCACGCCTGCGGCCAGGTCGAGCTGGCGGCGCACATCGTGTTCGGCGGCGATCTCGTCGCCGCGGCGCGCGGCGCGCTCGCCGCCGGCGCGCCGATCTTCTGCGATTCGGAGATGCTGGCGCACGGCGTGACGCGCGCGCGCCTGCCGGCGCGCAACGATGTGATCTGCACGCTCAACGATCCGCGCGTGCCGGCGCTGGCGCAGCAACGCGGCACCACGCGCTCGGCTGCGGCGCTCGACTTCTGGCTCGACCGGCTTTCGGGCGCGGTGGCCGCCATCGGCAACGCGCCGACGGCTTTGTTTCGTTTGTTGGAGCTGATCGATTCCGGCGCAGGAAAAAAACCGGCGGCGATCGTCAGCATTCCGGTCGGCTTTGTCGGCGCTGCCGAAGCGAAAGCGATGCTCGCAGACAACTCGCGCGGCGTGCCGTTTGTCACCGTGCGCGGCCGCGTCGGCGGCAGCGCGATCGCCGCCGCGGCGCTCAACGCCTTGGCGAGGGCCGGACTATGAGCGGTGCCGGCAAGCTGATCGGCGTCGGCGTCGGCCCGGGCGATCCGGAGCTGGTGACGTTGAAGGCCGCGCGCGCGCTCGCCGAGGCCGACGTGGTGGCGTTCTTCTGCAAGCGCGGCGAACGCGGCCACGCGCGTCAGATCGCGGCGCCGCATTTGCGCGCCGATGTAACCGAGCTGCCGCTGGTCTTTCCGGTCACCACCGAAATTCCGCAATGCAGCGCTGGCTACCGCAACGCATTGTGCGCGTTCTACGACGATG
>JASHSE010000676.1 GCA_030036975.1 Xanthobacteraceae bacterium
GACCCGGCAAAAGCGCAAGCTCGCGAGGTTCAACGGCAAGGACCTCCGTCATGTCAAACAGGCCAGAAGAGTATCTCGACCGCCGCGACTTCATGATCGCATCAATGACAACGGCGGGTGCATCGGCTGCCCTCGCCGTTACCGCTGGGGCCGCTCATGCGCAGGGTGCAGCGACAGCCCCTGCCGATCCGACATCAGGAACGGTCTATACCGGCGATACAATCCGGGGGAAAAAGGTCGTCAGCGCGCTCGACGTCAACGACTTGAAGCCCGGCAAGAAGCATCTTTTGTATTTTCAGGGCGTGCAGATGCCCACCGGACAGCACTGGTATGTGTCGGTGACAGTCGCCAAGGGAGCAAGGCCGGGCAAGCGCGTCGTTCTGACCAGTGGTGTGCATGGCGACGAAATGAGTTCCGTGCATACGGTCCAGACCGTGATGAACCAACTCGATCCGGGGGCGATGTCGGGCACGGTAACGGCGGTCACGGACGTCTCTAGTCCGGCATTGGAAAGCATGCAGCGTCGATGGCCCAATCAAGGCAGGGGCATCGATCTGATCGATATGAATCGGGAGTGGCCCGGAAACGAGAACGGCGCCACCGCGCCCAGCCGACATGCCTGGCTCCTGTTCAACCGGCTGCTGCGGCCGAACGCCGACGCCGCGATCGATTTCCATACCGGGACAACCGGATTCGAAGTCACTGCATTCAATATTGGCGGCATGGATGTGCCCGAGGTAAAGGCGATGGTGGAGCTCTATCCGGTCGGCCAGATTTTCGACAACCATGTCTATCCCGGCGTCCTGCATAACGCGTTCATGGACGTGGGCATCCCGGCCTTTACGCCGGAGATTGGCGCTGGGCGCGTCCTGAACATCGAGATGATCTCGCTGTTCGTGGAAGGCACAATGAACGTCCTCAAGCATCACGGCATCCTGGCCGGGCCACTGGGGCGCACAGGCAAGGACGTGGATGTCTTTATCGGCAACAGCGCGCTCCCGATCCTTGCAACCCAGGGTGGGATCGTCGAGCATCTGGTCAAGCTCAATGACAAGGTCGATGCCGGACAGAAGGTGGCCATCCAGAGGAACAGTTTCGGCGAAGTGGTTGCGGAATATACAAGCAGCGTGACCGGAGAGGTAACGGGCCAGCGCAGCGACGCGATGTCCGAGCCCGGCAATCCCCTGGCTTTCATCCTTTTCCACAAGGCGCCGCCGGTCGGCGGTCAGACGTATCCCGAGTGACCCAACACTTGGTGACCGCAGTCTGACGGTGGCGTGGCCATAAGGCGGTCGGCCGCGATCCCGCTTCGCGATCTGCTGCAAACCAGGCGGCAATCTGTGCAGCCTGTCGTTCCCGTCCACGGCCGAACTCCTTTTGCGGTGCCCCTGATGGATGGGGAAAGCCGATCAAGCATCCTGATCAAGTTACTCGCCTGGAGAAAACGGATTGCTTCAACGCCAACCACGGCGGCGGACGCAATATTTGCCGCCCTTACGCAGCTGCAGATGAAAGATACTCCAAGACGATCGATAGGAAGATTTATTTTATTTTTTTCTGCTGATAATTGCCTTTAGGAAAAAGGATATTCTAGTTATGCCGCTGAGGCCATTCCGGCCGAGAGCAGAGAACTGCGATGGCAAACGTCGGTGTACAGCAGGATCGTATCGTTCAATCGCCGCTTCGCTGGCGCGAGCTTTGGCTGAAAGAAGATTGGTGGGCAATCTGGCTTGGAATCGGAATCGTGATCGTCGCCTACGGCTTCTTCATCCATGGTGCCAGCATTCGCTGGATTGCGGTAACGCCGACGAAATGGTCAACGTGGTCGCAGCTCGGGTCGCACTTTGCCGGCAATTACGACCGGTACATCGCTCAGTTCCTGGTGTGGCTTGCAATCTTCACGGTTGCGCTGAGCGCGCTCGGCCACCGCGCGCGCGACTTCATTCCGTCGTTTGCATTCCTCTATGTGCTCTCGCTCGTGATCTTCGCTATCGGGCAATGGGACAAGGCGAATACCTACAATCTCGAGCCGCCGCTTGTAGCGTTGATCGTCGGCATGGTGCTGTCCAACATCATCGGTATGCCGCGCTGGCTGGACGCCGGATTTCGGGTCGAATTCTACGTCAAGACCGGCATCGTGCTGCTCGGAGCGACGCTTCCTTTTACGCTGATCGTGTGGGCGGGACCCGTCGCGATTTTGCAAGCCTCGATCGTCTCCATCATCACGTTCCTGGTCATCTATTGGGTCGCGATCGGGCTTGGACTCGATAAGCGGCTGGCCGCCACGCTTGGCGCCGGCGGCGCAGTTTGCGGCGTCTCGGCGGCCATCGCGATTGCCGGCGCCGTGGGTGCAAAGAAGGAAGACGCATCCATCGGGATTACCGTTGTCATCATTTGGGCGATCGCCGTCATCTTCGTTCTGCCTTTTGCGGCGGCATATTTGCATCTGCCGGCCGGCGTTGGCGGCGCCTGGATCGGAACGTCCGAATTCGCCGATGCGGCGGGATTTGCCGCGGCGCAGACCTATGGCGATCTGGCCGGGCACGGCGCGGTGACCGGAACCGGCGACCAGGCGATTTTCGCCTATACGCTCATCAAGGTCGTGGGACGTGACGTCTGGATCGGCATCTGGGCGTTCGTGCTTGCCATCATCGCCACGACGCAATGGGATAGGGGAGCAACGGGCAATAGTCCGCGCGCTGCCGAAATCTGGTGGCGGTTTCCCAAATTCATCATCGGCTTTGTGCTCGCCTCGTTACTGATAACCGCGGTAACGAGTGGCTACAGCCTCGCCGATTACAACAAGGCGGTGGTGCCGGCGCTGGTGGGGCCGATCAAGGATCTGCGCACCTGGGCCTTCATCTTCTGCTTTCTCAGCATCGGCCTGACGACGCGGTTCGGCGAGCTGGCCAGTGCCGGCAAAAGGCCCTTCATCGCTTTTAGCGCCGGCGCAATCATCAACGTGATCGTTGGCTTGCTGCTGTCGGCGGTCGTGTTCGCCACACACTGGGAGAATCTGGTGCATTGAGCGGCGTCCTGGTATCGCCGCCGCGCTTGCTGCAGATCCGTCAGGCAGCGTCCCCGTCATGCACGGCAAACAGCATCAAGTCGCGATTCAATGCAGAAATTGCCGATTTTTCCGCAATGATGCCGCGTATTTGGAGCGTTCGTTCCCCGGCCTTACCGGCTTGAGTTCCGGCCATGGGTCGACCCGCTGCGACGACGGCATCTGCGTGCGACTTGACCGCTATCTGAGGGCGGACGCCTCGTGTGCCGCGTTCTCCGCCCGTGCTCTCGCTGACATATCGGCGCGCGGAACCGCGTCAAGCCAGGCTCAATTGAATGGGCACACTGTACGGCGAACTCTCATGAGTAAAACGTTTGGGCGAGGCGGTAAGGCCCTTTTTTTCCTGCTCGCCCTCGCCCTTGCGAGCCTGCTCGTCCAGCCTGCTCTCGCGCAGAGTTCGCTGCTCAACGTGTCCTACGATCCGACGCGGGAACTCTACGCGGCCATCAACCCGCTCTTTGCCGCCGACTGGAAGAAAAAGACCGGCCAGGATATTTCCGTGCGGATGTCGCACGGCGGCTCCGGTGCGCAGGCGCGTGCGGTGATCGCCGGGCTCGACGCGTCGGTCGTCACGCTGGCGCTGGCAGCCGACATCGATGCCATCGCCAAACAGTCCGGAAAAATTCCTGCCGATTGGCAGAACAGGCTGCCCTACAACTCCTCGCCCTATACCTCCACGATCGTTCTCCTGGTCCGCAAAGGCAATCCGAAGCGTGTCCGCGATTGGGACGACCTTGTGCGACCCGGCATGCAAATCGTCACCCCGAACCCCAAGACGTCCGGAGGCGCGCGCTGGAATTTTCTCGCCGCGTGGGCTTACGCACGGCAAAAGTTCGACGGCGACGAGAACAAGATCAAAGCCTTCATGACCGCGCTGTTCAAGAACGTGGCGGTGCTCGACACCGGCGCGCGCGGTTCCACGACCACGTTCGGGGATCGTGGCATCGGCGACGTGCTGATCGCGTGGGAAAACGAGGCGCATCTGGCCCTCCAGGAGCTTGGCGCCGGCAAATTCGAAATCGTCACGCCTTCAATTTCGATCCTCGCCGAGCCGACGGTGGCATGGGTTGACGGCAACGTCGTTGCCGAAGGCAAGCTCAAAGCCGCCCGGGCTTACCTCCAATTCCTGTACACACCGGCCGCCCAGGGCGTCATTGCCAAGCACTTTTACCGACCGGTTGAAGCGCAATTCGCGGCGCCGCAGGATTTGGCGCGCTTGCCGCAACTGAACCTCGTTACGATCGACAAGGATTTTGGCGGCTGGTCGCAGGCGCAGAAGAAGTATTTTGCAGACGGGGGAATATTCGACCAGATTATCGCCGCCGCCCACCGCTGAGCCCTCATCAGGACAACGTCGGTGCGCTTCAGACAACCCAGCGTTCTTTCCGGGTTCGGGCCCGCTTTCGGATTTTCGCTGTTCTATCTCAGCCTCATCGTGCTGCTGCCTCTGGCCGCGCTGGTGGCGGAGGCTGCTGGCCTCGGCCTGGGCGGAATTTGGAACATCGCCGTCGAGCCGCGGACGCTGGCTGCGCTGCGGACAAGTTTCGGCTTGGCCTTTGCCGCCGCCATTTTCGATTCCGTCTTCGGCCTTCTCGTCGCCTGGGTGCTGACGCGCTATCAATTCCCCGGGCGCAGGCTGCTCGATGCTGCGATCGATTTGCCCTTCGCATTGCCAACTGCCGTCGCCGGCATTGCTTTGGCAAGTCTCTATGCGCCCAACGGCTGGATTGGCGCGATCCTCGCGAGCATCGGATTCAAAGTGGCCTTTACCCCAGCCGGCATCTTCGTCGCGCTCATCTTTGTCGCGTTGCCGTTTACGGTGCGGCCGGTGCAACCCCTGATCGGCGAGATCGACCGCTCGTTCGAAGAGGCTTCTGCCACCCTCGGCGCGAGCCGGTGCCAGACCGTTCGTTACATTATTTTGCCGCTGCTGTCGCCGGCGCTTTTGACGGGTTTTGCGCTCGCCTTCGCCCGCTCCGTGAGCGAATACGGTTCGGTGATCTTCATTGCCGGCAATCTACCCTATGTATCCGAGATCGCCCCGGTGCTCATTGTGATCAAGTTGCAGGAATTCGACTATCGCGGCGCGACTGCGATCGCGATCATCATGCTGGCGCTGGCGTTCTGCGTCCTGCTTGCCATCAACTTGATCCAGGCCTTCAGCCGGCGGAGATACGGCCATGGTTGAGTTCACCGCGGCAGCGCACCCGCCGCGTCCGGCGACGACAGAAACCGCGCCCGTCAGAATGCTGCTGATCGCCATGGGAATTCTGTTTCTGGCCGTTTTCCTCATCCTGCCGGTGATCGTCGTGTTCAGCGAGGCTCTCCGCAAAGGCTGGTCGATTTATTTCGCGACTTTCGCGGACGCCGAC
>JASHSE010000677.1 GCA_030036975.1 Xanthobacteraceae bacterium
GGCGGATAATTGGTGCCCTCGGGCAGGCCGGCTTCCGCGGCGAGCGCGCGCAGCTTGGCGAGCGCGTCTTCGGCGGCGAGCCGCACCGCATTGCCCATGTGAAACAGCGAGCGCGAGCCGAGCGTGCCCATGTCGTAGGGCGTCACGTCGGTGTCCGGATGCACGATGCGCACCGCTTCGGTTTTTACCGCCAGCACTTCGGCGACGATTTGCGCGTATGCGGTGTCGGAGCCTTGGCCCATGTCCACGGTGCTGGTGTAGAGCACGGCGCTGCCGTCGGCCGAAACGTTGACGATGGCGACCGATGTGGTCGGCGAGATTGAAGCCTTGAAGCCGATGGCGATGCCGCGACCGCGGCGGATCGCGCCGCTGCCATGGTCGAACGGTTGATTGTCGTTCCAGCCCATGCGCGCGGCGAGTGTTTCGAGCACTTCGGCGACGGCGGCATCCTTCATCGCGGTGCCGCTCGCCTGCGGGCGACCGTCGCGCAGAATGTTGCGGCGACGAAACGCGACCGGATCGACGTTGAGCTCGCGCGCGATCAGGTCGGTGTGGCTCTCGTAGGCCCAAACCAGTTGCGGAATGCCGAAACCGCGCAGCGCGCCGGCCGGCGTGCGGTTGGTGTAAAGTTCGTAGGAATCGATGCGCACGTTGTCGATGTCGTAGGGCCCCGGCGAGGTGAAGCCGGATTTTTGCGTCACCCGCGGGCCGATATCCGCGTAAGCGCCGCCGTTCCAAAACACCTCGCAGGCGCGCGCCACGATGCGGCCGCCCGCATCGACGCCGCTCTTGATGCGGAACGTCGTCGGGTGCTTGGTGATCATATAGAACTGCTCTTCCATCGAGAGCGCGACCTTGACCGGCCGGCGCACGATCAGCGCCAACGCCGCGACCAAAGCTTCGACCTTGACATAGACCTTGGCGCCAAAACCGCCGCCGAGATACGGCACCTTCACCCGCACCCGATTTTCCGGCCAGCCAAGGAGCCGCGCGATTTCGGTGCGCACGAACGACGGCGTCTGGTTGGAGGTGTAGATGACGAGCGCGTTGTCGGCGGGCTCGGCCATGGCGACGAACGGCTCGAACGGCACATGCAGGCATTGCTGCGTCTTGAACGTGTGCTCGAACACATGCGCAGCACTTTTGAACGCTTTGTCCGGATCGCCGCGCCGCAAGTGATAATCGAGCGCCACGTTGGTGCCGGTGCGGCCCTTCAGATGTTTGAGGTCCGCGAAAGTACCGGCCGGCTTGAGCATGTCGTGCACGACGATCTCCGGCCGCATCGCCGCGACTTCATCGTAGACCGCCGGTAGCTCCTCGTATTCGGCCACGATCAGCTGCACGGCGCGCTCGGCAATGTGCGGATCGGCGGCGAGCGCGACCGCCACCGGCTCGCCGACATGCCGCACCTTGTCGAGCGCCAGGATCGGCTGATCGTGGAAGGCAGGACCGTAATACGGTTCGGGAATGACCGTGCGGATGTCCTCCCCGGTGATGACGCAGTGCACGCCGTCGAGCACGCGCGCCGCTTCGGTGTCGATACGGCGGATGCGTCCGTGCGGCACGGTCGAACGGAACACTTTGCCGTACAGCATGCCGGGCAGGCGCAGGTTATGGGTATATTCGGCGCGGCCGGTCACCTTGGCGCGCGCTTCGAGGCGCGGAAGCTCTCGCCCGACTTCGGTCATCGGCACGCTTACTCCGGGCTCCCGTCCAAAGCCTGGCGGACGGCACGGCGCAGATAGACCCGCAGCAGCTCGCGCTTGTAAGGCGCCGAGCCGTGGGCGTCGGAGAGCATCTCCGCTTCCGCAGCCGCCGCGTCGCCGGCGCGCCGCAACGTCGCATCGTCGGGCGCCGCGCTGTTCAGCACCGCCTCCGCGGTTTTCATGCGGGTGACTTTAGCGGTCGCGGCGCTGACCACGATCAGCGGATCGCTGATCGTGCCGTTTTTCATGCCGAACGAAACCGCGACCCCGAGCGACGGCCAATCGTCCGCGGTGCGCGAGGTGACTTTCATGTAGGCGGCCTTGCGGCCGTCTTGCGCCGGCACGGTCACGGCGGTGATCAGCTCGTTCTTTTCCAGAACGGTTTCGTAATAGCCGGCATAAAGCGCTTCGAGCGGCATCTCGCGGCTCTGCTTCGGGCCGGCGATCGCGACGCGGGCGCCGAGCGCGGCCAGAACCGGCGGCAAGTCCATGTGCGGATCGCCGTGCGCCAGCGCACCACCGACGCGGGCGACGTTGCGCACCCGCACGTTCGACAGCGTGCGCATGGCGCGCTTGAGCACCGGCAGCCGCGCTGCGACGTTGGCGTCCTTTTCGACCTGCCGCAGCGTCGCCATGGCGCCGATGCGCAACGCGCCGTCGGCGGCAAACGTGATGCGCGCGTGCTCGGGCTCGATGCGGTGCAGGCAGACCAGACGCGTCGGCTGGAACACGCCGGATTTCATCATCAGCATCAGCGCCGTGCCGCCCGCCACCGGGCGGATCGTCGGCTCCTGCGGATCGAGCAAGGATACGGCCTCCTGCAACGAGGCCGGCTCCACCATTTCGAACGGAATCATTCCGCGAACCTTTTCCAAATGTCATTCCGGCGCGCGCCGCCAGGCGCGAGCCCGGAATCCATAACCCCTTGCCGAGAATATTCTGCACCGGCGGTGGTTATGGATTCCGGACCGCCGCTGCGCGGCATCCGGAATGACGAGTTGAGGATTATACTGATCGTTTCCAACAGCCTTGCGTCCGCCTCCATGTCAGGTACTCGCCGCGCTCAACACGTGATCGGCAATTTGGGCACGCGTGCCGATCCAAACGTCCGGCGCCGCCACGGCACGCTCGATGATCTTCTCATAGACATACGCGCCGCGATGGTGACCAAAGATGTGGGCGTGGCTGGTGACGTCGATGATGCGCAGCTCGTCGCCGGCGCGCGCGATCTCGATGACTTCGTCGAAAGCTTCGAGCATGATCCGTGGCGGATGGCCGTATTTCATCGACGGCATGTCGTTGACGTCGTAGGACAGCGGAATGGCGACGATCTGCTTGTTGCCGTGGCTCTCGACATACGGCAAGTCGGTGTGGAACACGTCGCCATACCAGCGATAGCCGGCCTCGGCGAGCAGCGCCGGCGTCGACGGTTTCGAGGTGCCGCGCGGCGACAGCCAGCCGACGATCTTTTGCCCGGCGGCTTTTTGCAAGAGCACGGTGCAGCGTTCGATGTTCTTGCGCTCGTCCGCCTCGGAGAGCAGCGCCGGAATGACATCCATGGCGTAGGAATGCGACAGCACCTCGTGGCCGTTTGCGGCAATCGCCTTGACGGTCTGCGGCGAGCGCTCGGCGATGATCGCATTGGTCATGACGCTCGCTTTGGCGCCGTGCCGCGCGAACGCGTCCATCAGCCGATGAATGCCGACTTCGACGCCGTAAGCCGCCCAGGAAATCGCCATGGTGTCGAGCACGCCGGCCGGCAACGGATTGCCCATCGGGCTGATGCCGGGCGCCTTGCCGTCGGACCAGGCCTCGAGGCAGACGTTGAACACGACAGCGATGCGCTTGCCGTTCGGCCACGTCCAAGCGGGCTGTCGTTTCATTTGCGGCTCCGCCGGCAAATACTGGCAAATTCTTGGCCCGCATTGCACGGGCTGCACCGGAGCAAACGTTAAATCATACTCGGGATTGCCGCGTCGAGGCTGTCGCCGCTGCGGCGTGACGCTTCGGGCGATGCGCCTGAACTACGCGTCGCGCGGACGCGGGCTCATGAACCAGGCGCCGCCAAGGACCAGGAGCGCCAGTACGGCCGGGGCAATGGCGAGCCAAAGGCTGACGGCGGCGACTGCGGCGGTCGCCGCCCAGCCGATCGACGAGAACGCCTCGGCAAAGGTGGCAAGCCGCGACGACACCTGGCGGCGGCGAAACTGGCTGCGCCGGGACTGACTGCGAAACCAGAACTGCACCGCGGTGGCCGCCGCCGCGGCCATCGCGATGCCGACCGCGGCGACCAGCGCGTGCCACGGCGAGCCGATGGCGAGCGCGGCGAGCAGCGGCGCAAAGACCACAGCGACCGCGCCGAGCACCGCTTCGATCTTGGCGCGCAGGACAAAGCCTGCCGGCACCGGCGCCGTAGCGACGAGGTCAGGGGCGTCCTCGCCCGAAATCGCAAGCCAGGCCAGGCCGCCGGCAAGCTGCCCGGCCGCCATCACCAGCACCGGGACGAGAAGCTGCAACGCCCCGTTGGCTCCCTCGAAACTGCGCCACAGCATCAATGCCGGCGGCAGCAGATAGAGCATCTGCATGAGCGTCTGCGACATCAGCCAGGGATCGCGTCGCAGCAGAATCCATTCCTTGCGGCGCAGCGTGCGGCGCGGCGAGCCTTTGCGGCGAAAGGCGCTGGAGCGCCGCGCAGCGACTGAGCTGGAATTGCCCGCGCCGGCAGCCGCAATGGCGTAGTCGCCAAAGCGCGGCGCGACCAATGCGATTGCCGCAGCGAGCATGACCATGCTCGCGGCTAAAACGCAGGCCAGCGCCCATCCATCGCCAAGCGCGGCGCGCGCCGGCCACCACAGCACGCTCCCGATATCGGGCGCCAGTGCCAGCAGCGTGTCGGACTGCAATACCGCGAGGCGCGAGATCGTGCCGTAGGACAAGATCGCGACAACTTGCAGCCCGATCACAAAAGCGGCGCCAATCACGGCAGCGACCACCTGCGCGACGAAGCGCGTGCGCTTGGCGCCGAGCACGCGGAACAACGCGACCTTCAGCGCCACCGCCAGCGCCGTCGCCGCGGCGCCCATCGCCACGATCAGCCCGTAGGCGCCGAGCCAGCGCCAGCCGCCGCGCACGATCAGCACGTCGATGAACGGC
>JASHSE010000069.1 GCA_030036975.1 Xanthobacteraceae bacterium
CCGGCCGCATCCGCCTCTACCGCGGCGCGCCGGAGATCATCCTCGGCGATCCGGGTGAGATCAAAGCGAAATAGGAGGTAGCGCGTAGGGTGAGCGGCTCGAAATCCATCATGGGGCGTCGTTTGTATATGCTAAGCTCGTCCGGAGACCGGCGGCGGCCGGGCCAAGGCTCAGGTGCACAACATGGCGCTCGATACAGATCGGATCGACGATGCGGTGCTGGCGCTCCTTTATCTCGGGCTCCACGATCACTACCGCGCCTGGAAAGGCTTCGACTGGGATGCGATGGACCGCCTGCATCGCAAAGGCATGATCGCAAACCCCATCGGCAAGGCCAAATCCGTCGTGTTCACTGACGACGGCTTGCGGCGCTCCCAGGAACTGTTCGAAAAGATGTTTACCAAGCAGACTTAGCCCGTAGCTGCGCACCATCCATGCAACTCCGCCCGTGGCGTCCACGTTGCCGATTAGAGGACCGGCCTTGCGCTCGTCTATGGCGCGCCGGCGGCGGTGAGCGGGCAAGCAGGGGAACGCCATGAAGAGCGCAAGGCCGGCGGTCAAGACCAGAAGCCGGGAGTCGGCCGCGCGCTTCACTGCGGCAGACCCGCTGGACGGCGGCGACCACGTCTACCGCGTGATCGGAGTGGTCGGCACCTCGAGCACAAGCATTTCCGACGCGATCGACCGCGCCGACAAGACCTTGCGCAATCTGCGCTAGTTCGAGGTGATGCGCACCTCCGGCCACATCGAAAACGGCAAGGTGCGCCACTATCAGGTGACGCTGTCGGTGGGCTTTACGATGGAGGAGGCGGCTTAATTGGCGGGAGTGCGTAGTGCGTAGGCTATTAGTGCATAGCCTTCCTGCCATGCACCCTCGATTTTACGAGGGTTGATTTTCGGTCCTTACAGCGCCTTGTTGCTCTCCTTCGCCGCCACGGCCTCGTCGACATACACCTTCGCGCCCAGGTCCAAGAACTTCTTCGACATCGCCGCCATGCCCTCCTCCGCGGTGAGGGCCTCACCGGCGACCGCGCGCTTCGCCGGGTCGTTGAGCGTCGCGGCGTAGTCGCGCACGTCCTGGGTGATCTTCATGGAGCAGAATTTCGGGCCGCACATGGAGCAGAAGTGCGCGACCTTGTGGGCTTCCTTGGGCAGCGTCTCGTCGTGGAAGCTTCGCGCGGTGTCGGGGTCGAGCGACAGGTTGAACTGGTCGACCCAGCGGAACTCGAAGCGGGCGCGCGAGAGCGCGTCGTCGCGCAGTTGCGCGGCGGGGTGGCCCTTGGCGAGATCGGCGGCGTGGGCGGCGATCTTGTAGGCGATGACGCCGTCTTTGACGTCGTTCCGGTCGGGCAGGCCGAGATGCTCCTTGGGGGTGACGTAGCAGAGCATGGCGGTGCCGAACCAGCCGATCATGGCCGCCCCAATGGCAGAAGTGATGTGGTCGTAGGCCGGCGCGATGTCGGTGACCAGCGGGCCGAGCGTGTAGAACGGCGCCTCGCCGCATTCCTTGAGCTGCTTGTCGACGTTGATCTTGATCTTGTGCAGCGGCACGTGGCCGGGGCCTTCGATCATGACCTGGCAGCCTTTGGCCCAGGCGATCTTGGTCAACTCGCCCAAAGTTTCCAGTTCGGCGAACTGGGCGCGGTCGTTGGCGTCGCGGATCGAGCCGGGGCGCAAGCCGTCGCCGAGCGAGAACGACACGTCGTATCGGCGCATGATGTCGCAAATCTCGTCGAAGCGCTCGTAGAGGAAGCTCTCCTTGTGGTGCGCCAAACACCACTTCGCCATAATCGAGCCGCCGCGCGACACGATGCCGGTGACGCGGTTGGCGGTGAGGTGGATGTAGCCGAGCCGCACGCCGGCATGGATGGTGAAATAATCGACGCCCTGCTCGCACTGCTCGATCAGCGTGTCCCTGTAGCACTCCCAGTCGAGCTTGACGGGGTCGCCGTTGACCTTCTCCAGCGCCTGATAGATCGGCACCGTGCCGATCGGCACCGGCGAGTTGCGCAAAATCCATTCGCGGGTGTTGTGGATGTTGCGGCCGGTGGAGAGGTCCATCACGGTGTCGGCGCCCCAGCGGATCGCCCACACCATTTTTTCCACTTCCTCCTCGACCGAGGAGGTGACGGCGGAGTTGCCGATATTGGCGTTGATCTTGGTCAGAAAATTGCGGCCGATCACCATCGGCTCGAGTTCGCCGTGATTGATGTTGGCGGGAATGATGGCGCGGCCGCGCGCGACTTCATCACGGACGAATTCAGGCGTGACGAACAGCGGCACCGCGGCGCCGAAACTTTCGCCGTCGGCGCGCGCGGCCTCGGCGCAGTCGAGCATCGTCTTGCGGCCGAGATTTTCGCGCTCGGCGACGTAGATCATTTCCTTGGTGATGATGCCGGCGCGCGCCCATTCGAGCTGGGTCAGGGGATGCTGACCGGTATTGCGCTCGTCCCCGCGCAAGCGGGAACCCAGTTCTGGATTCCCGCTTGCGCGGGAATGAGCGGAAGAGGATTCGGCAGCGCGCAGCGGTTTCGGTGTGTTGGGGAAGCTGCGTGCCAAATGCTTGCCGGTGGCATTGCCGTTGTCGACCGCCTGGATCGTGCGGCCGTCATATTGCTCGACGCCGCCGCGCTCCTTGACCCATTCGACGCGGCTGCGCCTGAGGCCCTGTTCGACGTCGATCACCGCGTCGTTGTCGGTGTACGGGCCGGAGGGGTCATAAACCCGCACCGGCTCCTCGCC
>JASHSE010000678.1 GCA_030036975.1 Xanthobacteraceae bacterium
CGCCAGGCGGCGCCCGGCGTCAAGGTCACGTTGCGCAATTTCGGCCGCGACCGCCGCTATCCGATCGTCAACCGCTTTCGCGATCCCGGCACGCCGCTGCCTGAGCCGGACCGCGCGCTCGCCGCCGGCGCCGCCATGGCTAAGGCGGGTGCTGCGGATTTTTGATCGATAATTATTTAAGACCCACTACTGCGACAGGAACGGCGGACCGACCACGCGCACCTTGCGGCCCTCGGCGTCCTCGGTCGTCGCGCCTTGGCCGGTCTGCGGCGCGGCGGATGCGGCGGGCGCCGGCGCGGCGGCGTTCGGCTGCGCGTTGCTGGCTGCTGGCGGCTTTGCGGCCGCACCGTGCGGCTGGGTCAGCGCCTTCTCGTTCTTCTCGTTGACGATGATGTCGCCGCTTTCCAGCGTGCTCGAATCGTCGGCGTTGCGCAGCGCATCGGCCCAGTTCTCGCCCGGGCGCTTACACGAGCAGCCGGCGACCAGCTCCTTGCGATAGCGGAACGCGTTCGGCAGCGCCGTATATGGCTGGCCGCTCACCGAGACGGCCTGGGTCACGTCCTCGCCGGGATTGCGGAAGGTGAACAGCATGACGTCGGCGGCCGGGCACAGGCGATGGCACGTGCGGTCGTCGTCGGCGAAACGGCTCGGCACCGTGGAGTATGAGACCGGAAAGTAATAGCCGTCGCAGGTGCGGACGCAGACCGTATGATAGGTGCCGGCCGGCGCACCGTCGCCGGCCGGATTGACGATGGTACCCCCGCCGCCGAGCAGCGCTTCAAAAAAGCCCTGCGGACCGGAGGCGCGCGCCGCGGCGGTGTATTGCGCGCCGCAATTGTTCTGCGCCAGCTGGGCGATGACGGCCTGGTGCTGCGCCTGGCGGTCGCTGCTGCCGCTTTTGAGCTGCTCGAGGTCGCTCATCATGCGGTCGAGGTTGCCGCGTATCTCCTGGATCTGCGTGTTCAGCGGCGCGCATTGCGGCGACAGGCCCGAGAACAGCGAGAAGAAACCCTGGCCGGCGCAGCCGACGCTTCGCGCCTTCCCCAAGGTGCGGTCGAGATCGGCCTGCTGCTTGGCGACGGCGTCTTCGTCGCGCTTGATTTGGGCGACGCGGTTCGGATCGGACGCGTAGCTGTCGATCGAGGCAAGCTGGGCTTCGAGCCGCACGCACACCGGATTGGACGCCTGCGTCGGCTGGGCCGGCGCGCCGCCTTGCGCCGGATATCCCGGAGCAGGCGATGCTTGCGCTGGATAGGGTTGAGCGGGGTAAGGCTGCTGCGGCGGGTAAGCTTGCTGCGCCGGGTAAGATTGCTGGGCCGGATAGGGTTGAGCCGGATAGGGTTGAGCCGGATAGGGTTGAGCCGGGTAGGGCTGCGGTGCCGGGTAGGGCTGCTGGGCGGGATAGGGTTGCGCGGAGTAGGGCGGCGGATAGCCCTGCGCGGCTGCGGCGCCGGCCAGCGCGAGCACACCCAATGTGGCCGCGCCCAGGCCGCGCGCAAGCTTCATCATTATCGGCTTCCCCGACCCGCTTCAGACCGATTCGATCAAGCCGGCCAATGGTGTCCAAAGGATGACGGGGATCAAACGTTAGCAGTTAGCAGTCATCGTCATTCCGGGGCCGAGCGAAGCGAGGAACCCGGAATCCATAACCACGGTGGCTGCAGATCCTGCGCGGGCGGTGGTTATGGATTCCGGACTCGCCGCTTCGCGGCGATCCGGAATGACGGCTAAGCGGTTCTCTGCAATGCGTCATTATTCAGCATCCGGCTGGTTTTCCGGCCGCGCCCGGTCGAAGGCGGGAAGGGCCAGACATGCGGCCTCGACGCTGACGATCTTTGGAAATTGCTCGAGCGGCACTTTGAGCCGCCGCGCGTTGTAGACCTGCGGCACCAGGCAAATATCGGCGAGCGTCACGCCCTCGCCGCACGCATAGGGACCGGGCTCGATCAGCGCTTCGATCGCGGCAAAACCTTCGCGCACCCAATGATGGTACCAGGCATCGATCGCGCTCTGCTCCTGGCCCATCCGATCTTTCAGATAACGCAGCGTGCCGCTGTTGTTCAGCGGATGAACATCGCAGGCGATGAGCTGCGCCAGTCCCCGCACCTTGGCGCGCGCGATCGGTTCCTTCGGCAACAATGGCGGCTCGGGATGCGTCTCGTCCAAATATTCGATGATGGCGAGCGACTGGATCAGGATTTCGCCGCCGGGCGCGACCAGCGCCGGCACCCGCATTTGCGGATTGATGGCGCGGAATTCCGGCCGCCGGTTGTGGCCGCCGTCCTTGACCAGATGCACCGGCACCGTGTCGTAGCTCAGACGTTTGAGATTGAGGGCGATGCGCGCGCGGTACGCGGCCGACGAACGAAAGTAGGAGTAAAGCTTCACGGCGTTCTCCCTCAGTCATTCCGGGCTCGCGCCTGACGGCGCGCTCCGGCATGACGGCCAATTATTTTATTCCTCCTTCCGCTCCGCCTCCATCTCGGCGACCAATTGCGCCGACCGCGCGGTAAGCTGGGTGACGGCGCGGCCGAACGCTTCGCGGTCGGACGGCGTCAAGATGGCGGTGAGGCGGCGGGCGAATTCGAGCGCGTGCGGCGCGACCTCTTCGTACATGGCGCGGCCGGAGCCGGTCAGCGACAGAAACGACTCGCGCAGGTCGGCACGGTTGCTGCGGCGCGTCAACAGCTTGCGCTGCTCCAGGAGCGAGACGGCGCGTGACACCTTGGTCTTGTGCATGTGGGTATGGGCGCTGATCGCCTTTGCGGTCATCACGCCGTATTGGCCGAGCGTCACCAGCAGGCGCCATTCCGGCACGCCGATGCGGTAGCGCCGGGCATAAACCCGCGACAGCGCCAGCGAGACGAGACTCGCTACGACATTGAGCTGATAGGGCAGAAACTGCTCGAGCTGCAACGGCGCATTGTCGCCGGTCGAAGTCGACGCACGGCCGGCGACTTCCGCTGCGGCGCGTCTTTGCATGACCCGTTGGCCGCCCATGCTCTATCCCACTGCAGCGCCCGCCAAAGGTCCGTCCTCACGCCGGCGGCGGCGCGGGTTGAAGATGGACGAACTCACCGTTCCGTGCAACGCGGGATAGTTGTTCCACGTTCGCCTGTGTTATGCTGATGACAGGCGCCTCAAAATGGCGCCGGAACGGGGGAGGTGTTTCATGTCGGATATAGCTGCACCGCGTCCGCTGGTGCCGGCGTTTGCGAGCGTCTACAGCGCGTTCGAGCCGCTCGTCCTGCCGCTGTTGCGCTTCACCATGGGCGTGATCCTGATGCCGCACGGCTGTCAAAAACTGTTCGGCTGGTTCGGCGGCGCCGGATTCGAAAAGTTCATCGGCTTCTTCGACAAGATGGGTTGGCACCCGGCGGCGTTCTGGGTGGCGCTGGTGGCGCTGACCGAGCTGGTCGGCGGCTTTCTCCTGGCGGTCGGCTTTCTCACCCGCTTTGCCGCCGCCGCGATCGTCATCTTTATGCTCAACGCAGTGTGGGCCACCTCGGCGAAAGGGTTTTTTTGGACCCAGGGCGGCTGCGAATACTCGATCCTGATCGGGATCGTGGCGCTGGTGTTTTTGGTGCGCGGCGGCGGACGGTTCTCGGTCGATCACGCGCTGGGCCGCGAGCTATAGGGCGCAGGAACTGACACGCCACGTCCGACCTGCGAACGCGAGTAGCGAATAGCGAATGGCGAATGGCGAATAGTAGGAGGCGAATGGTCCATTCGCCATTCGCTACTTCGCTATTCGCGTTTTCCGCTTCGCTGTGAGTTATCGCGTACACTCAATCGCGACGAAGCGGTCGCAACGGCTGCCGTTGCAGGAGCTGCTGCCGTCCGACGGGATGGCGCCGGTGATGTCGTCGCGGTCGACTTTGCGGAACGACAGCGCCTGGGCGAATTCGTGCGAGCGGCAATAGGAATCGGCGACGGTGCGGCCGCATGGCGCGCCGGTGGCGAGGCAAGTGTCGACGCCGTAGCCGTCGGCCTGGTTGGCGATGATGAAGAGCCGCTTTTCGGCGTGGGCGGCGCCCAGCATCAGCGCGGCGACGGCCGCCGTGGCGATGAGCGAACGCATGAAACCCCCTCAGGCGGCCAAGGCTGCGCACAATGGGTTGCAATAGAGCATTAAGAATGCGCCGGTGGGGTTAAGGTTTCGTCAACCGGCGCATGGTTCGGCGGGCGCTTTCGGCTTTCTCACGCCGGCCGCCGCGGCGCAAGCGGAGGCGGCGAAAGGCGCGGCCTGTCCACAGCGCCCCGCGGCTTTGTGATCGACATCCGCTCGTCCCCGCGAAGGCGGGGACTCAGTCCTGGATTCCCGCTTTCGCGGGAATGAGCGGAAGGGAGCAGGGGCCGACCTTGACGCGCCAGCTTTCCTCGCCCATTCTCCGCGCCATGAACGGCCTTAACCTGATCTGCGGCATTTGCCGGGAGATTATCGGCTAGCGACAACGCTGGCTGCGGCCGTCTTTTCTCCTCTTCGAGAATCTTGGGACGCCCGGCCAGCAAGGCCGATCCGGCGTTTTATCGATATGCGGTGCCACGAGCGACACCAAGTGCGGCAATGGAACTCAAGCTCTACGATACGCTGACGCGCGACAAGCGGGTCTTTGTCCCGCTCGATCCGAACAACGTGCGCATGTATGTGTGCGGGCCGACGGTCTACGACTTCGCCCACATCGGCAATGCGCGGCCGGTGATCGTTTTCGACGTGCTGTTCCGGCTGTTGCGCCATCTCTATGGCGCCGACCACGTCACCTACGTGCGTAACATCACCGACGTCGACGACAAGATCAACGCCCGCGCCGCCGAGGAATATCCCGGCCTGCCGCTCAACGAGGCGATCCGCAAGATTACGGAAAAGACCGACAAGCAATTCCACGACGACGTTGCCGCGCTCGGCTGCCTGCCGCCGACCGTCGAGCCGCGCGCCACCGAGCACATTGCCGAGATGAAGGCGTTGATCGAGCGGCTCGTCGCATCCGGCAACGCCTACGTCGCCGACGGCAATGTCCTGTTCAGCGTTCGCTCGATGCCGGATTACGGCAAACTGGCCAAGCGCTCGCTTGACGAGATGATCGCCGGCGCGCGGGTGGAAGTCGCGCCATATAAGCGCGATCCGATGGATTTCATCCTGTGGAAGCCGTCGAAGCCGGGCGAGCCGGCGTGGCCGTCGCCGGCCGGCATCGCCGCGCCCGGCCGCCCCGGCTGGCACATCGAATGCTCGGCGATGTCGTGGAAATATCTCGGCGAAATGTTCGACGTCCACGGTGGCGGCATCGACCTCGTCTTCCCCCACCACGAGGACGAAATCGCGCAATCGCGCTGCGCCTTCCACACGCCGCTGATGGCGAATTTCTGGATGCACAACGGTTTCTTGCAGGTCGAAGGCGAGAAGATGGCGAAGTCGCTCGGCAACTTCGTCACGATACGGGAGATGCTGCACAATTGGCACGGACGTACTTGGCCGGGCGCGGCTTTGCGCTGGGCGATGTTGCAGATGCACTATCGGGAGCCGATTGACTGGACGCACGGAAATTTGGTCCGAAGCGCAGATGAAATCCTTCAGATACTAAATCTAGTGCGAGGGTTTCATCGCGATCCAAATACCGGAAAGATAAACTTTGATCGAATATTTTCTGAGATTGATTCGGGTAATCCTTCCGAAGCTGTGGTGAGTGCTCTTTGTGACGACCTGAACACCTCGAGAGCAATTACTGCAATTCGTGCATCAAAAATGAAACGTGAGAGAGGGCTAACAATTCAGCTAGCGAGAGATCTTGCTTTTCTGGGTGTCCTAAAACGAAACGACATCCTCTATTATTCCATGTTTCATGGTGTCGAGAGTAATGTGGGCGATAAACACGAAGCGATGAACATCGCGGTAGACTATGAGATGGCTAGAGCGAACGGCGATTTTCAGTTTGCGTCTAGTTTGGTCGAAACGTTGGCGAATGCTGGTCTCCGAATTATTGAGACTGACCCATCATCACTATTGATTTCGAAGGGCGCGGACGAGCGCGCGTTTGAACGGGTCGTTAAGGCTCGTGTTGCGGCTCGCGACGCGGCTCGTAGAGCAAAGAACTTCGCTGAGTCCGACCGCATCCGCGACGAGTTGAAACAAATGGGCGTGGTGCTGCACGACACCAAGGACGGCACCACCTGGGAGATCGCGCGATGAGCGTCGGGTGCGCTCCGAAAAACCCCTCTCCCGTTCCGGGAGAGGGTGCCGAGCGAACGCGCAGCGTGAGCGAGGCGGGTGAGGGCCCGGGCGGCGCGGTTCGCTCCGGCGCCGATGGCTCCTACTTGCCCTCACCCGGCCGGTCGCTGCGCGCCCGGCCGCCCTCTCCCGCAAGGGGAGAGGGGAAGAGGGGGGCAACCGTCGCGCCCGAAATGCGGCGGCGGGCGCGGGTGCTGCGCCAGACCATGACCGATGCGGAGCGCAAGCTCTGGTACGCTTTGCGCGATCGGAGGTTCGCGAACTTCAAATTCCGCCGCCAAGTCCCAATCGGACCATTCATCGCCGATTTCGTCTGCTTCGAAGAGCGATTGGTCGTTGAAGTCGACGGTGGGCAGCACGCCGAATCGCAATACGATCGACGGCGTGATCGCTGGTTCGCTGCGAATAATTTTCGCGTCGTGCGCTTCTGGAACAACGAAGTGCTCGCGAATGTGCGGGGCGTTATGACGGTTCTCGCCCAGGCGCTGAAGGTGGAGTGGTCATGACCTCGCGCCCGCAGCAACAGCAAGCATTCGCCATGCGGCCGCTGTTGCCGGACGACGTGCCGCTGCTGGCCGAAATCTTTCGCGCCAGCATCGAGGAATTGACCGCTGACGATTACAGCGAGGCGCAGCGCGCGGCGTGGGCGTCGGCGGCCGACGACGAGGAGGAATTGGGCCAAAGGCTCGCCCGCGAGCTGACCCTGGTCGCGACCTATGACGGCGCGGCTGTCGGCTTTGCCGCGCTTGCCGGCAATAGCCGCATCGACATGCTCTATGTACATCCGGCTGCGGCCGGACGCGGGGCCGGCGCCATGCTGGCCGACGCCTTGGAAAAGCTCGCGGCCGCGCGCGGCACGAAGGAACTCAGCGTCGAAGCGAGCGACAGCGCCCGCGGCTTTTTCGAAAAGCGCGGCTACGTCGCGCGCACCCGCAACACGGTAGCGGTGGCCGGCGAGTGGCTCGCCAACACCACAATGAGCAAAACGCTGGCGCCGAAAGAGGGCGTGCCATGAAACAGCGCCTTTATCTGTTCGACACCACGCTGCGCGACGGCGCGCAGACCAACGGCGTCGATTTCACGCTTGCCGACAAGCTCGCGATCGCCGCGCTGCTTGACGACCTCGGCGTCGATTACGTCGAGGCCGGCTATCCGGGCGCCAATCCGACCGACACCGCGTTTTTCGCCGAGCGGCGCAGCCTCAAAGCCAAAGTCACGGCGTTCGGCATGACGCGGCGGCCCGGCCGCTCGGCGTCCAACGATCCCGGCCTTGCCGCGTTGTTGCAAGCCGAGGCCGACGCGATCTGCTTCGTCGCCAAATCGTGGGACTATCACGTGCGCGTGGCGCTGGAGACGACGGAAGAGGAAAACCTCGCCTCGATCCGCGACAGCGTGCGCGCCGCCAAAGCCAGGGGCCGCGAGGTGCTGCTCGACTGCGAGCATTTCTTCGACGGTTTTAAGGCCAAGCCCGCTTATGCGCTGGCTTGCGCGCAAGCCGCCTACGACGAAGGCGCGCGCTGGATCGTGCTCTGCGACACCAATGGCGGCACGCTGCCGCACGAGATCGAGCGCATCGTCCGCGAGGTCTGCCAAAAAATTCCCGGCGACCATATCGGAATCCACGCCCACAACGACACCGAGCAGGCAGTCGCCAACACTTTCGCCGCGGTGCGCGCCGGCGCCCGCCAGATTCAGGGCACGCTCAACGGCCTCGGCGAACGCTGCGGCAATGCCAATCTCACCTCGATCATTCCGACGCTGAAGCTCAAGCCGGATTTTGCCGAACAATTCGACATCGGCGTGCCGGACGCAAAACTGCGCGGCCTCGCCCACGTCTCGCACACGCTCGACGAGATGCTCAACCGCGCGCCGAACCGCCACGCCGCCTATGTGGGCGAGAGCGCGTTCGCCACCAAGGCCGGCATCCATGCTTCGGCGATCGTCAAGGAGCCGGCGACCTACGAGCACATCGCGCCGGAGCTTGTCGGCAACCGGCGCAAGCTTCTGGTCTCCGATCAGTCCGGCCGCTCCAACGTGCTTGCCGCGCTCGAGCGCATCGGGCTTGCGCTCGACAAGGACGATCGCCGCGTCGTTCACCTGCTCGACGAGGTCAAGGAGCGCGAGGCGGGCGGCTACGCCTATGAGGCGGCCGACGCCTCGTTCGAACTCTTGGCGCGGCGCATGCTCGGCCAGGTGCCGCATTATTTCGACGTGGAAAAATTCGACGTCAACGTCGAGCAGCGCGTCAACGCCAAGGGCGAGCGCATCACCGTCAGCCAGGCGGTGGTCAAGGTGAAGGTCGGCGACGACGAGCTCATCTCCGTCGCCGAGGGCAACGGCCCGGTCAACGCGCTCGATCTGGCGCTGCGCAGGGACATCGGCAAGTATCAGGTCTTCATCACCGGGCTCAAGCTCACCGATTATCGCGTGCGTATCCTCAACGCGGGCACGCAAGCGGTCACCCGCGTGCTGATCGAGAGCACCGACGAGAGCGGCGAGCACTGGACCACGATCGGGGTGTCGCCGAACATCATCGACGCCTCGTTTCAGGCGCTGATGGATTCCATCATCTACAAATTGCTCAAGTCCGGCGCGCCGGCATGACCTCACGTCCGTCACCCTGAGGTGCTCGGCGCGAAGCGCCGAGCCTCGAAGGGCGGCGGCCGGGACGCCTCGGCCGGCATCCTTCGAGGGCCGCTTCGCGGCCACCTCAGGATGACGGTAAACAATAGAGGCGCTCCTTGCGGTTGTCGCAAATCGTTGTCAGTCTGGCGCCGAACACGGGGAGCGACATCATGCGATCGATAGCTTTAGCCGCCGCATTGACGTGTGCGTTGGCCGGGCCGGCAGCGGCGTGGGGGCCGGAGGGCCATTCGATCGTCGCCGAGGTCGCGCAACAGCGGCTGTCGCAGCCCGCGGCGCAGCTCGTCCGCAGGCTGCTTAAAGGCCGTTCGCT
>JASHSE010000679.1 GCA_030036975.1 Xanthobacteraceae bacterium
AGATCGCCGCCAGCCCCGAAGGCAACAGCGCCACGCCGGCGCAGCGGGGCCCCTCGAGCTCGGCGAGCGCGCTTTCCAGCGCTTCGGTGGTCGGCGTGCCGCGGCGGCCGTACTGGTAGCGGGCACGGTGCGTGACGTAATCCTCGGCGCTCGGATAGAGCACAGTCGAGGCATGATAGACCGGCGGATTGACGAAGCCGTGGTAAGACCGCGGATCGCGCCCGGCAGTGACCAGGCTCGTATCCGACCGGCGTGGCGGCCCGGATTTTTTTTCGCTGCTGTCGTTCATGCCGGCCCTCACCAGTCTGCGGCGTGGCGTTGGCGCCGCGCAATTGCATTACCCGCAAGTTCGAATGCCGCCGTCAACCCCTTGACCTTGTTGGGCCGCCGTTCTCAGATGCCGAGCGGGTTTCTCCTGAAAGGTCCGGCCATGAAACGTATAGCGACGGCACTCTCGCTTGCCCTGCTGCTTGCGTTTTCCGCACAGAAGACGGCATGGGCGCAAACGCTGCAGACCGTCAAGCAGCGCGGCCAGTTGATCTGCGGCGCCAACGGCACGCTCGCCGGCTTCGGCCTGCCCGATCCGCAGGGCAACTGGACCGGCTTCGACGTCGATTTCTGCCGCGCTATCGCCGCGGCGATCTTCAACGACCCGAGCAAGGTCAAGTTCGTGCCCCTGACTCCTGCCAACCGTTTCACCGCACTGCAATCGGGCGAGGTCGACGTGCTCTCCCGCAACACTACCTGGACCATGTCGCGGGACACCACGCTTGGGCTCGACTTTGCCGCCGTGACATTCTTCGACGGCCAGGGCTTTATGGTGCACAAGTCGCTCAAGGTCAGCTCGGCGCTCGAATTGAACGATGCCTCGGTCTGCGTGCAGCAGGGCACCACCACGGAGCTCAACCTCGCCGATTATTTCCGTTCCCATCACATGGCGCTCAAGACGGTGACATTCGCTACCGCCGACGAAGCGGTCAAAGCCTACGATTCCGGGCGCTGCGACTCCTACACCACCGACTCCTCCGGCCTGTACGGCGAGCGACTGCGGCTCACCAGCCCGAACGACAATATCGTGCTGCCGGAAATCATCTCGAAGGAGCCGCTCAGTCCGGCGGTGCGCCAGGGTGACGACAGCTGGGAAGATTTGGTGCGCTGGACCCATGAGGCCATGCTCGACGCCGAGGAGCTCGGCGTCACCAAGAGCAACGTCGACGAACAGCTGAAATCGGCCAATCCGGAAATCCGGCGGCTGCTCGGCGTCGAGGGTCAGTTCGGCCAGTCGCTCGGACTGACCAACGATTGGGCCTATCGGATCATCAAGTATATCGGCAATTACGGCGAGAGTTTTGACCGCAATGTCGGGGAGAACTCGCCGCTGAAGATCGCGCGCGGCCTCAACGCGTTGTGGACCAAGGGCGGCCTGCAATACGGGCTGCCGGTGCGTTGAGCGCAAAACCGGTGCGCGTCCGGCGGCCGTCGCTTGGCGCCCTGCGCTTGGTGCCATGAAGGGCGCGATCAAGCCGGCGCGGCACGGTGCCCAAGCCTGGCGCATCGGGCTTCAGGTGCTGTTGGCCGCCATCATTGGCGGCCTCATCTACGGCGCCTTCATCAATGCCGCGGACAATCTGGCGCGCGCCCATATCTCCTCCGGCTTCGGCTTCTGGAACAATTCGGCCGGCTTCGACATCAGCCAAACGCTCATTCCGTATTCGGCGGGCATGTCGACCTTTGGCCGCGCGTTCTGGGTCGGCTTGCTCAACACGCTGCTTGTCGCTGCGCTGGGCATCGTGCTGGCGACGCTGTTGGGCTTCGCCATCGGCATTGCCCGGTTGTCGCGCAATTGGCTGGTGGCGCGGCTCGCCGGCTTCTATGTCGAATTGATCCGCAACATTCCGCTGCTGCTCCAGCTTCTGTTCTGGTACAACGCGGTGCTCAAATCGCTGCCGGAATTGCGCGACAGCATCGTGCTGCCGATGGGCGGCTTTCTCAACAATCGCGGCCTGTTCTTGCCGCGGCCCGTGTTCGCGCCTGACTTTAGTGCCGTGATCGCGGCATTGCTGGTCGGCATCGTCGCAGCGATCGTGCTGCAGGTTTGGGCGCGCCGCCGGCGCGAGCGCATTGGCGCGCCGACAGCGGTCGGCTGGCGGATCGCGGCTTTGCTCGTCGGCCCGCCGCTTGCCGCGCTCGCGCTCGCCGGCTTTCCGGTCGCGTTCGAATTGCCGCGGATGAGCCGGTTCAACGTCGTCGGCGGGCTGGAAATCCTTCCCGAATTCGCCGCGCTCGTCGTCGCGCTGTCGGTCTATACGGCGGCGTTCATTGCCGAGGTGGTGCGCGCCGGCATTTTGGCGGTGGCGGTGGGCCAGACCGAGGCGGCGCAGGCGCTCGGCCTGCGCTCCGGCACGACATTGCGGCTGATCGTGGTGCCGCAGGCCATGCGCGTGATCGTGCCGCCACTGACCAGCCAATATCTCAATCTCACCAAAAACTCGTCGCTCGCGGTCGCCATCGGCTATCCGGACCTGGTGCAGGTCTTTGCCGGCTCGGTGCTCAACATCACCGGCCAGGCCGTCGAGGTGATCGCCATCACCATGGCGGTGTATCTCACCATCAGCCTCTTCACCTCGCTGGTGATGAGCCTTTACGGGCGAATGAGCGCCGTCGTGGAGCGCTGACCATGGCGGCGATCGCCGATACGCCGGTCCTCTATGTGCGCACCGCGCCCGCCGAGCAGCTGCTGCCGCCGCCGGCAAGCTCGGGCTTAATCGGCTGGCTGCGCGCCAATCTGTTCTCCTCCTTCGGCAACACCGTGCTGACCCTCGCCTGTGCGGCCTTGATCCTTTGGGCCGTGCCGCCGCTGTTGCGGTTTCTCTTTATCGACGCGGTGTGGTCGGGCCCCGATCGTGAGGTCTGCCTCGCCTCTCCTGCACACCCGGAGCCGGGCGCCTGCTGGGCCTTCGTGCGGGTGTGGCTCTCCTACTTTATTTACGGCTTCTATCCGATCCCGGCGCGCTGGCGGGTCGACGTGTTCTTTGCCGCTTTGGCCTTCGGCATCGGCTGGCTCGCCTGGTTGTCGGCGCCGCGCCGCGACCTCGGCGCCGTGTATGTCTTCATTGTCCTGCCGGTTCTTTCGGTTGTCCTGCTTTACGGCTTTCCGGCGATCGGCCTGCCCGCGGTGCCGACCAATCTGTGGGGCGGCGTGCTGGTGACCATCGTGGTGGCGACCGTCGGCATCGTCGCCTCGCTGCCGATCGGCATCCTGCTCGCGCTCGGCCGCCGCTCCGAGCTTCCCGCGGTGCGCTGGTTGGCCATCGGCTTCATCGAGTTCGTCCGCGGCGTGCCGTTGATCACCGTGTTGTTCATGGCGAGCGTGATGCTGCCGCTGTTCGTGCCGCAGCAGATCGAGCCCGATAAGCTGCTGCGCGCGCTGATCGGCGTGGCGCTGTTCGCCTCCGCCTATATGGCGGAGGTGGTGCGCGGCGGGCTGGCCGCGGTGCCGCGCGGCCAATACGAGGCGGCGCGCGCGCTGGCGCTGACCTATTGGCCCATGATGGGGCTCGTGATCCTGCCGCAGGCGTTGCGCGTGACGCTGCCGAACATCGTCAATACCTTCATCGGTCTGTTCAAGGATACGACGCTGGTCTTCGTCATCGGCATTTTCGATTTCCTGCGCACCATCGAGGCGGCTCGCGGCGATCCGAAATGGGCGACGCCGGTAACCGCCACCACGGGCTATGCCTTCGCCGCATTGTTCTATTTCGTCTTCTGCTACGGCATGTCGCGTTACGCGCGCAGCGTCGAGGCGCGATTGTCGCGCAGCGACCGGCGCTGAGGGCTTTCGGCAATGGCGATGCAAACGCCGGACGACTTTGCGGCAAGGAATTCATCCGCGGAAATCGCCGTGGAAGTCGCCGGCCTGCACAAATGGTACGGCGAATTTCACGTGTTGCGCGACATCAATCTGGCGGTGGCGCGCGGCGAGCGCATCGTCATTTGCGGTCCGTCAGGCGGCGGCAAGTCGACGCTGTTGCGCTGCGTCAACCGCCTGGAAGACTGGCAGCGGGGCAGGGTGGTGGTCGACGGCATCGAGCTGACCGATGATCCCAAGCAGATCCTCGCCGTGCGCCGCAATGTCGGCATGGTGTTCCAGCAATTCAATTTGTTTCCGCATCTGACGGTTCTGGAAAACTGCACGCTGGCGCCGATCTGGGTGCGCCGCATGCCGAAAAAGCAGGCCGAAGAGCTGGCGATGCGGTTTCTGGCGCGGGTGAAGATTCCCGAGCAGGCGCATAAATATCCGGCGCGCCTGTCGGGCGGCCAGCAGCAGCGCGTCGCGATCGCGCGTGCGCTGTGCATGAATCCCAACATCATGCTGTTCGACGAGCCGACCTCGGCGCTCGACCCCGAGATGGTCAAGGAGGTGCTCGACACCATGGTGGGGCTCGCTGCCGACGGCATCACCATGCTCGTGGTCACTCACGAGATGGGCTTCGCCCGCCAGGTCGCCGACCGGGTGATTTTCATGGCCGATGGCCAGATCATCGAGATCAACGCGCCGAAGCAATTTTTTGAATCGCCGCAGCACGAGCGCACCCGGCTGTTCCTGCAGCAGGTGCTGCATTAGCGCTGCCGCGCCGCCACGGCCGAAAGTCTGTTTATTTCACGTAAATGACGAAGATTACGAAGCTGTAATCCGCGCGATGCGCACCTGACCAAACTTTAACTTGAGTTGCGCCGGCGCCGCGCCTTTAGTCCTCGCACATGACATCCGTGGAGGAGCACATGCTTAAGCCTGTTATCGCGGCGACGGCGGTCCTTGTCATCGCTGGCTCTTCGATCGTGTATGCACAACACCGCTTCGGCGAGCACGGCGGCTATTGGGGCCCGCGCGCCGAACGGCGTCACCGGCCAAGCGCCGAGGATATGGCGGCGTTCACCGATGCGCGCATCGCCGCGCTCAAGGCGGGCCTCGAATTGACGCCCGACCAGGCCAAGAACTGGCCGCCGTTCGAGCAGGCGTTGCGTGACGCGGCGCAGCTTCGCGTCGCGCGTATGCAGGCCCGGCAAGCGGCAATGCAGCAGCGCGAAAATGCGCAACCGCAACAGGGCCAAGCGGCGCCGCAGCAAGGCCAATCTCAGGCGAACCCGTTCGACCGGCTCGGACGCCGCGCCGACGCTCTCTCCAAGGCTGGCGCCGCGCTCAAGAAGGTCGCCGATACCGGCGCGCCGCTCTACCAGAGCCTGAGCGATGCGCAGAAGGCGCGGTTCACCCGGCTGGCGCACATGTTGCGGCCGCACTTGCGCCGCTTCGCCTTCAACGAGCGTGATGGCGGCTTCCGTCCGGGCGGCCGGTGGTTCCGTCGCGGCGGCGAAGGCTCTGGACCCGGACATCAGCGCCCCGCTCCGAACGGTCCGGCCGGCGAGGGTGGTCCAGACTCGCAACTCTGATCCGTTCGATTTCCCCGGCGTCCGCTGAATTTTTCGCCTCCCCGCAGCGGCCGCCAAAACGGAAGCCGCAGGATTCCTTGTCCTGCGGCTTTCGCATGTGCGGCGGACGGCGTCGTGCTGAAGGCTGCGACTGTTTCTCTGTTTCAAACCCGCCGTGACGCTCAATAGCGGCAATGCGGGCGATGCGACCGATCCGGTGCCGCGCGGCGTGACGATATAGCGAACGTCAGAGGCCGGTCGCGGTCAATGGCCGCAATTCGCCGCGCTGCAGTTCTTCACATTGCAGGCGTGTTGCAACCTGTGGCCGCTTGGATTGAATTTGACGCATGTACCGGGCGGGCAGTAACCGCTATAGGGGCAGCGGCGCATGGCTGCATTTGCCGGCGCTGTGGCGCTGATTACGACCATGAAGGCGCCAAACAAGACGGTTGCAAACACAGTGTATCTCATGTTGTTCTCTCCACTGGAATTCTCCCGCCCACTCAAGCTGATGCCACCAGGCCCGCCATCGGCTTTATTTGTTCGCTGCCGGGGAACACGGCCGCCGCGAGCATGCGCTCGTCGGCGCGCAAATGATCCCGCAGCAGGCCTTTGAGCACGGCGCGCAGGTCGGTGGTTGGCTTGAGATCGCGGTCCTCCAAAAGATTTGCCGGCTTGAGCCCGGGCCAATCGACGATCACACGGCCGCCCTTGAGCGCACCGCCGACGGCAAGCGCGACTGTGGCGGTACCGTGGTCGGTTCCCTTGCTGCCGTTGATGCGCGCGGTGCGACCGAATTCGGTCATGAGCACCACCACGGTCTCGCGCCACGCCGCGCCCATATTGTCCTTGATTGCCGCCAACGCGTCGTCGAGCGCGCCGAGCAAGACCGCCAGCGTGCCGCTGGCGATGCCCTCCGCGTAATGCGTATCCCAGCCGTCGAGCGCGAGTGCGCCGACCCGCGGGCCATCCGGTTGCGCCAAATATTGCGCGGCCGCACCCACGACTGCCGCGAAGTAGGCGCGCTGCTGCGCGGCATAGGCAAGCGGTGGGACGAACGGCCCGGCGATGGGGCCGGCCGGCTTCTCCACGATGTGGGATTTGGCGGCAAGTGCAGCAAGCTTGGCGTGGCCTTCCAAAACTTGGGCGAACCGAACGTCGGTATGGCGATACAAGTCGACCAGCCGCGTGATGGTATCATCGCCCGCGGACGCACTGCGGCGCGGCGACCAGACCAGCATCGGGGCTGGGCCGCGGGCCACCAATGGGGTAACCGGCCCGACCG
>JASHSE010000680.1 GCA_030036975.1 Xanthobacteraceae bacterium
ATGGTTTCGACCAGGTCGCGAAATTGCGGATCGAGCCGGTTGCGCGGCTGGCGCAGGTCGACCTTGATGTCGTTGATGATGCGCGCCGGGTTGGTCGAGAACAACAGGATGCGGTCGCACATCAGCACCGCTTCCTCGATGTTGTGGGTGACCAGGATCACGCCCTTGATCGGCAGCTTGCCTTCGCCCCACAGGTCGAGGAAGTCGGTGCGCAGCGTTTCCGCAGTGAGCACATCGAGCGCCGAAAACGGCTCGTCCATCAAGAGAATATTCGGATGCACGACCAGCGCGCGGGCGAAGCCGACGCGCTGGCGCATGCCGCCGGACAGCTCGCGCGGAAACGCCGATTCATAGCCGTCCAGCCCGATCAGGTCGATGGCGGCGAGCGCGCGGCTCCTGATTTCCGCCTCGGGCAGGCCGAGCGCCTCGAGCCCGAGCTGCACGTTTTCCAGGACCGTCAGCCAGGGAAACAGCGCGAACGACTGGAACACCATGGCGACGCCGGGCGGCGGCGCGTCGATCCGCTGCCCCAGATAGGTGATGCTGCCGGCGGTAGGTTGCGCCAGCCCGGCAATGAGCCGCAGCAGCGTCGATTTGCCCGAGCCGGTGCGGCCAAGGAGGCCGACGATCTCGCCTTGCGCGAGCTGAAAATCGATGTGGTCGAGCACCAGATGCTCGCCGCCGTCGGCGCGTGGGAACGACTGACAGCAATCTTGAATCTCGAGCAGAGCGGCCATGGTGTTGCCTCGTTCCAAATCCAGCTGATCGGCTCACCGTCATTCCCGCGCAAGCGGGAATCCATAGTCACTGTCGGAACGGATATTGTGCAGCCGTGGTTATAGGTCCCCGCTTTCGCGGGGACGACGAATGGGTGAAGCGGTCAGCCGGACACTGTAATCATCCCGATCATCCCGTGCCTTTCAGCCGAGCCGGAACTTGCGCTCGGCGTAGAAGTAGAGCGGGCGCCAGAACGTCCGGTTGACGACGACGACGTAGAAACTCATCACCGCGATGCCGAGCACGATGCGGTGAAAGTCGCCGAGCTCGGTCTGCCTCGCGATATAGGCGCCGAGCCCGGCGGCGTGCAGGTGCTGGTCGCCCCACGATGCCACCTCGGCGACGATACTGGCATTCCACGATCCGCCGGACGCCGTGATCGCTCCGGTGACGTAGTAGGGAAAAATCGCCGGCAGCGCGATCTTGCGCCACCACAGCCAGCCGCCGACCCGCAAATTGGCCGCCACCGCGCGCATCTCGGCTGGAATCGCCGCGGCGCCGGCGATGACGTTGAACAGGATATACCATTGCGTGCCGAGGATCATCAGCGGGCTCAACCAGATGTTCGGATCGGCGTTGAGCGCGACGATCGCCGACACGACCAGCGGAAACAGCAGATTGGCCGGAAAGGCGGCGAGAAACTGCGCCACCGGCTGAAACACGCGTGCCGCGGTGGGCCGCGTGCCGATCCACACCCCGATCGGCACCCAGATTGCGCTCGCCAGCGCGATCAGCACGACGACCCGCGTGAGGGTATAAAGCCCGAGCAACAGCGCCAGACCGACGTCACTGAGCGTGATGCCGCCAAGCGCAAAACGCACGAGCAATACCAGCGCCGCAATCATGGCGATGAGGACGAGGCCGTTCCAGACGAAGATGGTCCAGCCATGCCGCTTGGGCGCATCGCGCTTGCCCTGCGCCCGATCGAACCAATGGGTCTGCAACGAGCGGCGCCATAACGTGCCCAACGGCGCCGTGGCGCGGTCGACCAGGCGCGAGCGGCGCAGCACGTCGAACACCCAGGAACGCGGCGGCAGCACGCCGGCTTCCTGCTCGAAGCGGAACCGATCGGCCCAGGCGACCAGCGGCCGGAACAGGAGCTGATCGTAGATCAGGATCACGACCAGCATGGTGCCGATCGCCCACCACACCGCGGCAAGATCGCGCCGCTCGATGGCGAGCGCGATGTAGGAGCCGACGCCCGGCAGGGTCACGGTGGTGTTGCCGACGCTGATCGCCTCCGACGCCACCACGAAGAACCAGCTGCCGGACATCGACATCATCATGTTCCAGATCAGCTGCGGCATGGCGAACGGCACGTCGACCCGCCAGAAATGCATCCACGGGTTCAGCCGAAACGTGCGCGAGGCCTCGTTCAGCTCGGCCGGCACGGTGCGCAGCGACTGATAGAAGCTGAACGCCATGTTCCAGGCCTGGCTGGTGAAGATCGCGAAAATGGCGGCGAATTCGGCGCCCAGCACCCGGCCGGGGGCGAGCGCCATGAAGAACACCACCGTCACCGAGATGAAGCCGAGGATCGGCACCGATTGCAGAATGTCGAGCAGCGGAATGAGCAGCCGCTCGGCGCGCTTGTTCTTGGCCGCGAGCGTCGCATAGGTGAAGGTGAAGACGAGCGAGGCCACCATCGCGACCAGCATGCGCAACGTGGTGCGCGCGGCGTATTCGGGCAAATGGCGCGGATCGAGCGACGGCGGCTGCTTCTCCAATTCGGCGAGCGGCTCGAACAGGTGGCGGCTCGCTTCGCCGAGAAAGATCAAAAGCCCGAGCACCAACAGCACCGCGAGCACGTCCCAGCGGCTGAACAAGCGGGCCCAGCCGCCGACCGAAATGGGGACGAAAACGCGCATGCCCTGTGCCTAAATGTCAGTGCCCAAGTGTCACCGCAGTGTCGCAAGAATTGCGGAATGCCCGCCGAGGATTGGGGGCAGGCCGTCACGGCATAACACTGCCGCCGCGTTGTTCAAACCTTATTGCGGCGCTCCCGCTCCATCCTCCCTCACGCAAGTGGGGGAGGGCGACCATCCTGCGCAGCAAGATGGTGGAGGGGGCGCCGGACTCGACGCTTCACTTTCGCCGCAAGAGTATCGTCGAGGCCCGCGCCCCCTCCGCTGCGCTTCGCCATAGCCGACGCTTCGCGTCGGCGTTTCAAAAGCACGACGGCCGACGGCCGCCTATGCTCCCTCCTCCGCTTCGCGGTGGAGGAAAGAGACAAGCAATCTCGTTCTCGCGATGCGGTTTTTTGCATCCGAGGTCTGCAGCACGGCACGAAAAAGACGCCGAGCGTTTTTGATCGCGTCACGCCGAACTTTTAAG
>JASHSE010000681.1 GCA_030036975.1 Xanthobacteraceae bacterium
CATCCTGCTGACCAGCTTTTCGGAGCTCGCCCGCGACGAGCTCGGTTACATTCATAAAATTCTGGACTTTTATGCAATCCCGCGCGGCTCGTTCCGCCGTCCACACGTCGAAAAGACGATACAGGGCTCACATTTCCGTGCCGGATTGGAGGACGAATGGCTGATAGCTTTCAACGCCGATCAGGCCGCGAAAGCGACTGCCGCGATCGGCCAAGATCTGATCGAGCGTTTTAGCTGGCCGCTCGGGCCGCCGCAGGTACTGCAGGCGTCATGAAAAAGCCTGTTCCAGCTCTCGCCTTCACCGCGCCGGCTTATGCGTGGGAGGCCGGGCTCAGCGCGGCCGGCAACCATAGTGGCGCCATGATTTGCCTCTCAAAAGGCCGAGAAACGGCGTATTGGCAATGGGCTTCGTCCGAGGTTGCGGCGAGCGGCCGCTGTTCCGCGATGAGGAGTCCAAAGAAAATTCCCGTTTTTGCCGACTTTTAAACTATAACTGGCCAAACGATTTGGGCGAATCGAGGGGCCGGCCAGCCTTAGGTTATACGCACGACGCGACGCGGCCGACGTGCCAGCCGCGCACGGCAGCAGCGGCGAAGGGAACTTGGCCGCGATCGGGTAGAGAGATCATCGATGCTTTACCGCAAACCGAACGCCCAACCGGGCCTGGACAGCGAAACCGACGACGGCTCGGCAGCGGCTTCGTTCCAGCAGGAGTTCAACAACACGCCGGCCTTCGGGGCGGGCGAGATTTCCGACCAATCGTCGGCACCCTCTGCCGGCGAAATCGCAGTAGCTCCAGCAGAAGGCGCCGGACCTGGGCTGGTCGGCAGCCCATCAACGCCGACAGACCAGCAATCGTCGAACTGGTCCGGGGGCGTCATAACGGCCGCCTCGGGTGAAAGTTTCAGCACGGTCTCGGCCCAGTGGGTGATCCCGACCATCGCGCAGGTGCCCGGCGTCACGACCTCGGACGTCGCCGAGTGGGTCGGCATCGACGGTTACCAATCCTCGGACGTGTGTCAGGCCGGCGTTTACGAGGAAGCGGAGACATCCGACGGTCAGACTACGCTCAGTTGCCAAGCATGGGTGGAATGGTATCCGGCCGATGCCGAGTTTATCTCTCTTTCGTCCTTCGACGTAAACCCAGGCAACACGATATCAGTCACGGTCGAAACGAGTGGCAAAGGTGCAACCGAAGCGACCTTCATCTTCGACGACGAAACAACCGGCCAGACCTACGAGACCACCTTGACGGCGCCAAAGGGGACCAGCCTGGAGGGCAATACCGCCGAAGCTATCGTCGAAACGCCGGAATTGATCAGCGGCAACGGCCAGACGTCGGAACCGCCCCTGGCCGACTTCCTCAACTCGCCTGTCACGTTCGACGATGTCAGTGCGACTTATTCAAATGGCTCGGCCGCCAGCCTCTCATCTGCGCAATCGTTCGGCCTGTGGACGGACGACAACGACCCTCCCGGTGTCAGTGGGTCCGTTCAGGAAGCCTACGGCACCATCCAGCCGTCGTCGGATTCAGTCACGGTGACCGAGAATGAGTACTGGCCCGCCCCCCCGACCACGGCCACCATGATCACGGTTGACGCCAGCGGCGATTATGAAATCTACGATCTCGGCAACAACAGCATCCTGGAATCGTATCCCCTCACCCAGATTGCTCCGCCGGCGGAGGTCGTCGGTCTCGGCAATTTCAGCGGCTCCGATACCACCGACATGATGGTGCGCAACGGCACCGCATTTCAATATTACGACGTCGCCAACAATAACGTCACGCAGACCGGTGTCGCCGGCGCGGTTGGGCTGAACTGGCAGGTCGTCGGCGTCGGCAATTTCGACAATGCCGGCTTTACCGACATGATGATGTACGACAGCGCCGATGGTGCATACGACGTCTTCGACATCAGCAACAACCAGATCGTCGGAGCGCAGCAGATCGCGGCGGTCGGCACCAACTGGCAGGTTGCGGGCTTCGGCGATTTCAGCGGCAATCCTGGCGAGACCGATATGCTGTTGCAGAATCCGAGCACTGGCGCGTTTGAGTATTACGACATCGTGAACGGGCAGGTGACAGCCGAAGGCATCCTTGGCGATGTCGGCAATAATTGGCAGGTCGTCGGCGTCGGCAATTTCGATAATTCCGGCTTCTCGGACATGATGATGTACGACAGCGCGGATGGGGCATACGATATTTTCGACATTCGCAACGATGAGATTGTCGGAGCGCAGCAAATCGCCGATGTCGGGAGCAATTGGCAAGTTGCCGGCTTTGCCGACGTCAACGGCGACGGCACGATGGACATGGTGTTGGACAATCCAAGCACCGGCGCCTTCGAGTATTACGACATCGCGAACGGACAGCTGGCGGCTGAAGGCGTGCTCGGTCAGGTAGGCACGCAGTGGACAGTTGTAGGCCTGGCCCCATATTCCACCTCCAAGACCACTACGGCAGCGAGCAACGTATCCGCTGCGAGTGGGATCGCCGGCGGCAGCGCCGACCCGATCATCGCCGATGGCTCACCAAGCCAGCAGCCGATGGGACTAGGGAGCGGTGCCTCCGAGGTCGTGCCGCCCATGAGCAGCTTGTTCTCTGCGCCTGCGGCGATGGCTCAGTTTTCCCCGGCGGCGTCGGAGTTTGGCAACGCGACGCCGCTATTGGCGGTCAATCCGCTCCAGCATGCGGTATGAAGCGACTGTCAGCGGCGATCGTCCGAACTCCGCTGCCGCTTGACGTGCGTCTGCAAGTCAGGCGAGGCAGCGGCGTGCCGCGTCGAGTTTTTCTCCCCTGCGAAGGCGCAACTCGGCCGCCGACCTTGACAAGGTTCCGAGCGGCTTTCAGAAGGGCTATGACCGCCGTTGCGCCAATTGGCACCGAGCTTGCGCAAATTGAGCCGTCAATGCCTCGCCAAGACAGGGACTCTGATGGAAGATTTGTGGTTCAACGCCACCAGCGAGTTCACCAAGTGGGCCGTAAAGTCCGGATTGCTGCGTGAGAGCTTTGTCGTCGTCGACGTTGGAGTGCAGGGCGGCGCGCATCCGCGCTGGGACCTGCTTGGCGATTATTTGGTCTTCCACGGCTTCGATGCCATTGCCGAGGTGGTTGCCGAATTGAAGCGAGCCAATGTCGGCCGCTCCGGCCGCCATTTTCACAACTGCGCAATCGGAGAAAAGGACGGTGAGCAAACTTTTTATGTCAACGCCCTTAATCCTACGTCCAGTTCCGTGTTCGTGCACGGAGAGTCTCGGTTTGAGAGCCGGCGGTCAGATGAGTCGCGCGTTGTTTCGATACGCCGTCTGGACACGTTGCTCGCCGAAGGCACGCTGCCGCGCAGTGATTTCCTCAAGGTAGATGTGGAAGGATTTGAAAAATACGTCCTTCTCGGCGCCCAGGACTTTATCGCTACGGGCGTACTGGGCGTCGAAGTGGAATCAAATTTCAACATCAGTCCAGTCTATCCAAAGAGCCATTTTGCGACGATTTCGGACGATTTGGTGAGCCATGGCTTGATTGTGGCGGATATCGGCTTCAATCGCGTTCCGCGCACCACGTTTAGCCAGGCCCTGCGGCAAACGGGCGTCGACAATTTCGGCACCTACGAACTCGGTAGGCCGGCGACGCTTAATCTGCTGTTTTGTCGCGATCCAATTGACGAAGGCGACCGGCCGCAAAATTATACCAAGCCGCTGACGCCGCTGAACCTCGACCAAATCATAAAGACCATGATCATCTACGAGCTTTACGGGCTGAACGATATCGCGCTCGACATCGCTGAGCGTTTTGCATCGTCTTTGGCCCCCCGCATCGATGTGCAGCGAGTGGTGCAGTTGCTGGCCAAAGCAGATTGTCGACAAGCTCCAGATACCGCGGCGCTCGACGGCGCCATGGCTTCTAGGCTGCCGCTGGAATTGCAGCAGCGGCTGCATGCCGCGGAACGGGAGGTCGATGCGATGAAGCGATCAAATAGCTGGCGCATTACGGCGCCGTTGCGAAAGGCGGCGCATTTTATGCGACGTCGAGTACCCGATCAACGTTCTTGACTGATAAATCTTTGAACGCCTGAAAGCGATCGGCGAGATTGCGTCGGAGCGGCGACTTGCGAGGACCGTTCCCATGGCCGAGTCCAAATGGCTTGAGTAAATCTGTCCGACATTCCGGTTGGCTTGCTTAAGGCCAAGACAGGGTGCTAGGATCGATCTGGGTAGTGCGGTTCACGATTCATGATGCCGCGCATCGCCATGCACTTGTCGCGTGGCGCAAAAATTGGGACGCAATAAGCCTGAAAGTCAATATATGCATGCTGCATGCAGGCCGCTCGTTTTCAAGATTTAAGCCGACCCTTCTTAACAGGTTGTCGGGATATGGCCAATCGACGGCGGGCAGATAGCTGAGATGGGAACTGCCGTACCGTGGATGGCCTTGGCAATCGGCTCGTTTGCAGTCGCTTCATGCGGATTGGCGGCTATATTGGCCTTGGCCTACAAATTGCGACGAGCGCTGCGTCGGTATAACATTTTTCTGGAAGCCGAAGAGTTGAATTCAGCTCATTTGAATAGTCAGATTTTGCACATCCGCGAGCAAATCCAACAGCTGACCAAGGCGTTAAATGACGCGATGAAATTATTTGGTTTGGATCTTTCTCGAGTTGAGTATGGCCCCCCCTCGGATATCATTCTAGGCCCGACGGATACGTATGAGCGTCTCGACTGGAACTGGGGCAGCATCCACGACCCGACCGGACGGCGGGAGTCCAGTCTTGTCATCGAGGGGGATCGAAGGCGGACGGCGGTGATCGTCATTGTCGGGCAATCCAATGCGGCAAATCATGGCACGGGAAGGTATGTAGCCAAACATCGGGTCGACAATTTCAACATTTATGACGGCAAGTGCTATCATGCGGCGGATCCCCTGCTTGGCGCCTCGGGCGACGGCGGCAACTTCGCAGCGCGGCTTGGTGACAAACTGATCGAGGTTGGATTGTTCGATCGCGTCATCCTGGCGCCGATCGCAATGGGCGGCACCACGGTCGAACAATGGGCGGAAGAGGGGATGTTCAATCGCCGCATCCCTGTCGTTATCAGGCGCCTGTATGATGCCGGCTTGAGCGCCGATTTTATTCTGTGGCAGCAAGGCGAGGGTAATCAGGGAGTCGGCGATATCGGCGGCCGGCAGTACCGCAAGAATCTTTTGGAAGTCATCCGGACTTTCCGCAGATACGGCGTGACCGCGCCGTTCTTTGTCTCACTCACGACCACGTGCGGCGGGCCGCACCCTAATGCCGAAAACATCCGAGCTGGTCAGAAAAGCGCGGTCGATCGGATGGCCGCAATCTATCAGGGCGCCGACACCGACACGATCGGCCTGGAGCATAGATGGGACACGTGCCACTTCAATGAAGTTGGTCTTGACATGGTCGCCTCGCTTTGGCTGGACGTGATCGCAACGTATTGTCGTTCGGCGCACCAGGTCGTTGTGCCGTCCCCGGGCAGCGGCGGCATCGAACTTGCGGTTGGCGGCCAAAATGGCTGAGGATGGTCCGGACATCCCATTCGTTTCGCCTCTGACCACCCGCATCATCGGCTATGCGTGGGGCGACGGCTACGTCGATGAGTTGCTGAACCTTGCGTTGCCGGCGCTGCTCGCGCCAGGCAACCTGCCCGCCGTTGCGGCGCAGGTCCCATGCGAGCTGGTGCTGGTTTCCGAGGAGCGGCTGTTCGCCAAGATCGTCGGTCATCCGGCGGTCAGGGAGGCGCAGAAGCGGTGTCCGGTCCGGCTGGTCGGTCTCGACGATCTGATCACGCGCAGCGACAAGTACGGCATGGCACTGACTTATGCGCTGCACCGAGCCTTTGCCGACCTCGGGCCGGCGATGACCGACGCCTGGCTCATCTTCTTCAATGCCGACTTTATTCTCGCCGACGGCAGCTTGCGCAGCCTGCTCGGCCATCTGATGCGCGGTGAACGCGTCGTGGCCTCGCCGAGCTATTGCACGGTGAAAGAGGATCTGCTTCCACAGCTGAAGCAGCGGCTCGCGCTCGACCCGACGCGGCTGGCCATTGCGCCGCGCGAGATGGCCGAGCTCATCCTGCAGCATCGCCACATCACGATCCGTGGCAAAACGATCAATCAAAGACGCTTTCACCTCCTGCAGGCCGATCAGTTCTACTGGCAGGTTGACGACAAGACGCTGGTCGGCCGGCAAATGCCGGTCGCCATCGTCGGCATGCGGCCGCAGCGCCATCTCACGGAACCCAACGCGTTCTGGGACCACGGCCTGATGCTGGAACTGTGCCCGGATGCCGAGGTCAAGCTGCTCGGCGATTCCGACGAGTTTTTGATGCTTGAGCTGCGCAGCGGCGGGGTTGCTCAGGAACAGATCGTCCCCGGTCCGCCGGATCCGCGGGACCTCGCGGAACGGATGATCACCTGGGTCACGCCGTACCAGACGAGCTTTGCCCACCGACCGTTGATCCTGCACGCAGGAGAGATTCCGCCCGGCGCACAAGCGGCACACAAAGAACTCGACGCCTTCGTGACCAACGTGCTGTCTTACGCGCCGAGCTTCCCATCGCATATCGGCCATCCGCAGTGGGATTATCATTGGCCCGATTTCATGAGGATCCGGCATGCGTTTTTGTCCACCAAGCTCGGGCCGCGGACCGCGCTCGATGCACCCCCGGCAAGCCTGCTCCAGATTGATCGGCTGTGGTGGCAGCTCGACGGAGCCGAAAAGGCGC